>JBMOPR010000623.1:0-4503 GCA_049323075.1 Pseudomonadota bacterium | reverse complement strand
ACAAGGATGTGTTCGAAAAGGCACATGGTACCCGTCTGGGCTTCATGTCCTTCTTCGTGCGCGCGGCCACCGAGGCGCTGCGCAAGTATCCTTCGGTCAACGCATCCATCGACGGTAACGATATTGTCTACCACGGCTACTACGATATCGGCGTGGCGGTTTCCAGCGATCGCGGTCTGGTGGTGCCGATCATGCGTGATGTGGACAAGATGGGCTTCGCCGAAATCGAAAGCAAAATCGTGGAATACGGTCAGAAGGCCCAGGCCGGTAAACTGTCGCTGGAAGACATGACCGGTGGTACCTTCACCATTTCCAACGGTGGTGTGTTCGGTTCCCTGTGGTCCACGCCGATCCTGAACCCGCCCCAGACGGCCATTCTGGGTATGCACAAGATCCAGGACCGTCCGATGGCCGTGAATGGCCAGGTGGTGATCCTGCCGATGATGTATCTGGCGCTGTCCTACGATCACCGCCTGATCGACGGCAAGGAAGCAGTGCAGTTCCTGGTGACCCTGAAGGAACTGGTGGAAGATCCGGCACGCCTGCTGCTGGAACTCTGATCGACCTCCACTCCGGGTGGCCCTGGCCGCCACCCGCAATGCACATGGAAAGAAATAGGAAACCGACATGGCAAAATCGTTTGATGTGGTTGTAATCGGCGGCGGCCCCGGTGGTTATGCTGCAGCGATCAAGGCTGCGCACCTGGGCATGAACGTGGCCTGCATCGATATGTACATCAACAAGGAAGGCAAACCGGCGCTGGGCGGTACCTGCGCGAACGTGGGCTGCATTCCGTCCAAGGCGCTGCTGGATTCCACCTGGAAATTCCACGAGGCGCAGCAGGATTTCGCTGTGCATGGCATCGAAACCACCGGCGTGTCGATGAACGTGGGCGCGATGATCAAGCGCAAGGACGACATCGTGCGCAAGCAGACCGATGGCGTTGCCATGCTGCTGAAGGCCAACGGCGTCACCTGGCTGCAGGGTCGTGGCAAGTTGCTGGCGGGCAAGCAGGTGGAGTTCACCGCCCATGACGGCAGCACCGAAACCCTGCAGGCAGCCAATGTGATCCTGGCCAGTGGTTCTGCGCCGATCAAGCTGCCGATGGCACCGCTGGTGGAAGGTGTGGTGGTGGATAATTCCGGCGCGCTGGAATTCCAGTCCGTGCCGAAGCGTCTCGGCGTGATTGGTGCCGGCATCATCGGTCTGGAGCTGGGCAGCGTGTGGAATCGTCTGGGTTCGCAGGTTGTCGTACTGGAAGCCATGGACACCTTCCTGCCCATGGTGGATCGCCAGGTAGGCAAGGAATTGTTGAAGAGCCTGCAGAAGCAGGGCCTCGACATCCGTCTGGCTGCCCGCGTCACCGGCACGGCCGTGGCCAACAATGAAGTGACGATTGAATTCACCGACGCCAATGGTGAACAGAAACTGGTGGTGGACAAACTGATCGTGGCGGTGGGTCGCCGTCCCTTTACGGCCGATCTGTTCACGGCTGACAGCGGTGTGAATCTGGATGAACGCGGCTTCATCTTCGTCAGGGAGAATTGCGCAACCGACGTGCCTGGCGTGTACGCCATTGGCGACATCGTGCGTGGCCCGGCGCTGGCGCACAAGGCGACCGAAGAAGGCGTGATGGTGGCGGAAATCATCGGTGGTCATCATGCCGCGGTGAATTACGATTGCATCCCGTCCGTTGTCTATACGCACCCGGAAGTGGCCTGGGTCGGCAAGACCGAAGAACAGGTCAAGGCTGCCGGTGAGGAATACAAGGTCGGTACCTTTGCGTTCGCCGCCAACGGTCGTGCTGCCGCTGCCAACGAAACCACCGGTTTTGTGAAAGTGGTGGCGGATGAAAAAACCGATCGCGTGCTGGGCGTGCATATCGTCGGTCCGCAGGCGTCGGAAATCATCATGCAGGCGGTCATCGCCATGGAATTCGGCGCCAGCGCTGAAGATCTGCAGATGATGGTGTTCGCGCATCCGGGTCTGTCGGAAGTGTTCCATGAAGCCTGTCTGGATGTGGATGGCAGGGCCATTCATTCCGCCAAGCGCAAACGCAAGAAGTAACCTGTTTTAACGTATCGAGCCGGATTGTGGACTCAACTGCAATCTGGCTTTTTCAATCCGGGCAGTGACTGTCCGGTATTGAGTGCGGTTGCCCGATTCGGCGTGGCTGTCGGCGAGACGGCGGTGCCTTATCCCGTGACGCGAATATGACGCCGCTCCACAAGGGCGGCGACATTCTTCAACGTGGAGTTTCCACACAAAGTCAGATCGATGGTGAGCCAATGAACTTACATGAGTATCAAGCCAAGCAACTGTTCGCGCAGTACGGCCTGCCGGTTTCCCAGGGCGTAGCGGCCAGCACTCCTAACGAAGCGGCGCAGGCAGCCGACGTCATCGGTGGTAACCGCTGGGTCGTCAAGGCGCAGGTGCATGCCGGGGGGCGTGGCAAGGCAGGGGGCGTCAAACTGGTTAAATCCAAGGACGAAATCATCGATTTCGCCAAGAAACTGCTGGGCACCAACCTGGTGACCTACCAGACCGACGCAAAGGGTCAACCCGTCAGCAAGATTCTGGTTGAATCCTGCACCGACATCGCCAAGGAACTGTACCTGGGCGCCGTGCTGGATCGTGCCAGCCGTCGCGTGGTGTTCATGGCGTCCACCGAAGGTGGTGTGGAAATCGAAACCGTTGCCCACAACACCCCGGAAAAAATCCTGAAAGCCACCATTGATCCGCTGGTAGGCGCACAGCCTTACCAGGGCCGCGATCTGGGCTACGCACTGGGCCTGAACCCGGAGCAGGTGAAGCAGTTCACCAAGATCTTCCTGGGCCTGGCCAAAATGTTCATCGAGAAAGACGTGTCGATGATCGAAGTCAACCCGCTGGTGATCACCACCGAAGGCAACCTGCACTGCCTGGACGCCAAACTGGTTCTGGACGGCAACGCTCTGCACCGTCATCCGGACCTGCAGGCCATGTACGATCCGACCCAGGAAGACGAGCGCGAGCGTCGCGCTGCCGAGTGGGATCTGAACTACGTGGCACTGGAAGGCAACATCGGCTGCATGGTGAACGGCGCCGGTCTGGCCATGGCCACCATGGACCTGATCAAGCTGAAGGGCGGCCTGCCCGCCAACTTCCTGGACGTGGGCGGTGGCGCAACCAAAGAGCGCGTTACCGAGGCGTTCAAGATCATCCTGTCGGATGAAAGCGTGAAAGCGGTGCTGGTGAACATCTTCGGCGGTATCGTCCGTTGCGACCTGATTGCGGACGGCGTCATGGGCGCTGTGGCAGAAGTGGGCGTGAAGGTGCCGGTCGTCGTGCGTCTGGAAGGCAACAACGCCGAGCTGGGCGCGAAGAAACTGGCGGAAAGCGGTCTGAACATCATCGCAGCAACCGGATTCAACGATGCTGCTGAAAAAGTGGTTGCAGCAGTGAGGGGCAAATAATGAGCGTTTTAATCAACAAGAACACCAAAGTCATCTGCCAGGGCTTCACTGGCGCCCAGGGCACGCTGCACAGCACCCAGGCGATCGAGTACGGCACAAAAATGGTCGGCGGCGTGACCCCGGGCAAGGGCGGCACCAAGCACCTGAACCTGCCGGTCTTCAACACCGTTGCGGAAGCCCGTAAAGAAACCGGTTGCGATGCCACCGTGATCTACGTTCCGGCTGCATTCTGCAAGGACTCGATCCTGGAAGCGGCTGACGCCGGCATTCCCCTGATCGTCTGCATCACCGAGGGCATTCCCGCCCTGGACATGCTGTTCGTGAAGGAATACGTGGTACGCAAGGGCGTGCGCCTGATCGGCCCCAACTGCCCTGGTGTCATCACGCCGGGCGAGTGCAAGATCGGCATCATGCCGGGTCACATTCACAAGCCAGGCCGCGTGGGCATCGTTTCCCGCTCCGGCACCCTGACCTATGAAGCGGTGAACCAGACCACAGCGCTGGGCTTCGGCCAAAGCACCTGTATCGGTATCGGCGGCGATCCGATCCCCGGTACCACCTTCATCGACGCGCTGGAATTGCTGCAAAACGATTCCCAGACCGAAGCCATCATCATGGTGGGCGAGATCGGTGGCAGCGCGGAAGAAGAAGCGGCGGCATTCATCAAGAAGAACGTAACCAAGCCGGTTGTGTCCTACATCGCGGGCGTTACCGCTCCTGCTGGCAAGCGCATGGGCCATGCTGGTGCGATCATCGCGGGCGGCAAGGGCACTGCAGCGGATAAATTCGCGGCGCTGGAAGCAGCCGGTGTTAAAACCGTACGCAACCCGTCCGAACTGGGACTGGCTGTGAAGGAAGTGACTGGCTGGAAATAATCCGGCATAGGTCATGATCCAGAAACCCGGCTGTGGCATGTCCCGGCCGGGTTTTTTCGTCTGGCCATCCGTTTTGTGGTATCGGAAATTGCCTTGCAAACCGCTTTCACGTCGCGTCTGCCAATGGTTTACCGGGGTGGACACGGCACAGTAAACACACAGGACTTCATGCC
>JBMOPR010000622.1:8365-9659 GCA_049323075.1 Pseudomonadota bacterium | reverse complement strand
TGGTTCAGCAGGCACAGCGCCAGCAGGGCGTGGGCGTAGGCGTGGTCCGGCTCGTGCCCCAGCAGACGCTTGAGGCTGTTGATGGCGCCATGCCGGTTGCCGTGGCGCAGCTGGTGTTCGGCGTGGGCGAGCAGCTGTTGCAGGAATCCGTTGTCCATCGTCAGCTCCTCAACCCAGCGCCAGGGTGACCAGCACCGGCAACTGCTCGTGCAGCTTGAGCCGGCCCGCCACGAACCACAGCAGCATGAAAGGCAGCGCACCATTCTTCACCGGCGTGGAACTGTAATACTGGAACAGCTCGAAACTGCGCACCTGGTACAGGTACACGCGATAACCCACCACCAACTTCACCACCGTCAGCCCGATCAGACAATACGGAATCGCGATTTTGGGCACGGTGCCACTGTTGACCAGCATGAACAGGCCGAACACATAAGCAAACGACAACAGCACACCGCCACCGATCCAGAGCATTTCCTGACGCCGGAACGGGCTGCCCTGGGCGATGCTGTTGAACACAAACCAGAGCCAGGCAGCACCACTGCCGATCAGCATCAGCGTGAACATGGGCCACATCGGATTCAGCGCGAATTGCGCCAGGGTGCCGGGCTTGGGTTCGTCCGGCAACGCGTAATCAGTCGCCATGGCTCAGCCCTTTCCGTGTTTGTTGAGAAAATCCAGCACGTCGTTGTACAGGCCGGATTCGTTGGCATATTTCGCGTAATTGCGCGCACTGGTGAGCCATTCCAGTGTGGTGGGGCGCACTTCCCGCAATGCTTCTTTCAGATGCGCATCCGACACCGGCACTTCGCTGCCCTCCTGCATCGTCGCTTCGATGGCGAAATCAATTGCAGTTTCTACCAGATTTTTCAGATCGGCACCGGAAAAACCGCCGCTGTTGCGGGCGAGAAAATCCAGATCGATGCGATCCTCCACCGGCCGGCCCTGCAGCAGCAATTGCAGAATCGAACGCCGCGCCGGCAGATCCGGTGGCGGAATAAATACGAGACGGTCGAAACGTCCGGGGCGCAAAAATGCCGAGTCCAGCGCCCAGGGCACGTTGGTGGACGCCAGGATCAGCACGCCTTCGTTATTGCGGGAAAAACCATCCAGCTCCGACAGAAACTGGCTCACCAGTTTGGACGACGTTGACTCGCGGCTGTACTGGCGCTTGCCACCCAGCGCTTCCACTTCGTCGAAAAAAATCACCGCCGGTGCCTGCTGTCGCGCCAGCTCGAAAATCGCGTGCAGTTTCTTCTCGGACTCGCCGATGTACATGTCGAGAATGTCGGAC
>JBMOPR010000622.1:6560-8355 GCA_049323075.1 Pseudomonadota bacterium | reverse complement strand
CAGGTCCACATTCAAAAAGCGTGCATTGCATTCGCCGGCGGTGGCGCGGGCCAGCAGCGTTTTGCCACAACCGGGCGGACCGTACAGCAGGATACCGCCGCCGACACGCTTGCGGAAACGCTGGAACAGCGACGGTTTCTGGAACGGCAGAATGATGCGCTTGTGAATCTGCTTTTTGACATCCTCCAGCCCGCCCACATCGGCGAAACGGATCGGCGCTTCCTCCGGCGCCAGCAGACGGCGGATTTCGGTGACGTTGGTGTTGTCGTTGGCCACCACCCGCAATTTGGGGCGGCCGTCGCCCTCCTGAATACCGATCTGGCGTGCGAACGCCGCATCCTCCAGGGATTTGTCCTGGCCGATGGCAGCGCGGTAGGCATCCTGGGCCTGGGCAGTCTGCCCCAGTGCCAGCAACGCACGTGCCCGCAGCAAGGCCTGCCGTGGCAGCGTGCCGGTGCAGAACGGCAAGGCTGCCTGCGGCTGGTTCTGGTCCAGATACAGCTGCGCCAGCAGCAGACGATCCTCGTTCTCGTCCAGTTGTTCCGGCTGCAGGGCGCGGGCATGTTCCAGCGCGTCGGCGGCACGGTCGGCCTTCAGACAGTGGCGTACAATCATCAGGCGCAACGGCAGATTGTCCGGCGACACCGCCAGCGCCTGCAGCAGGGATTGCAGAATGGGATCATCCATGGATGGGTACCTGGCAGAAAAATTGGAATTGCAAAAATACAGGGCCGGCAGGGCAGTCTGGTGACACGGTCTTGATTATGGTCACAGGGAAAAATCCCCCCACGCCTGCTGGATCAGGCTCAGAATCACCACCGGCGCCGTCTCGGTGCGCCAGATGCGGGGGCCCAGGGTGATCACGCTGAATCCCTGCTCCTTCGCCTGCGTCACTTCCTCATCACTGAAACCGCCTTCAGGGCCAATGGCAACACACACCGATTGCGGCGCCTCGCCGGTAAACGGATTCACCGGCAGTTCTTCCGTGTGCAGAATCCATTTGCGTTCGGCAGTGGCGCCTTCGCACCAGGCCGCCAGCGGCTGCGGCGGATTCAGCACCGGCACGATGTTCATCCCGCTCTGCTCGCAGGCGCTGACCAGTAGATGGCGCCACTGCTGCAGCTTCTTCTCCAGCCGTTCGCCCTTCAGCGACACCTCGCAGTGATGACTCAGCAGCGGCGTGATCTCGCTCACCCCCAGTTCCACCGCTTTCTGCAGCGCGTAATCCATGTGGTCGCCCTTGCCCATCACCTGGCCCAGGTGAATGTGCACCGGCGAGGCGCGGTCCGCCTCGTTGAAAAAATCCAGCGACACCGACACCGCTTTTTTGTCCACCTCAACAATGGCACCGTGATACTCGCCGCCAGTGCCATTGAAGACGATCACGGCATCACCCGGCTGCATCCGCAGCACCTTGCCGATATGGCGACTGCCGTTCTCGTCCAGCTCGATGGTCTGGCCTTCCAGCAGGGATTGGTTCTGAAAAATTCGGGGTGTGCGCATGGGTCCGCTTTCTGGTTGAATATCTGGGGCCAATTCTAGCCCGAATCCAGAACCCTTGTCCCTGCCGTTACCGCAAGCCGGGGATGCGTTCGACCCTGGCTTCCACCGCTGCGCGGAAGAGGTCGCATCATGGACCACTGGAATTCCCAGTCGAATTTCTTCGCGTTGGCCACGAACCCCATCGCCGTATGCGCTTCCCGGAACCGGCGTTCATTGTTGTCGAGCACGGCCTGGGCCAGGCTTTTACACGCCTGAAGAAAATCGTCTTCGAAGGTGCGCAGGCAGCTGAAAT
>JBMOPR010000622.1:0-6550 GCA_049323075.1 Pseudomonadota bacterium | reverse complement strand
CGAGAAACACCACATCGCTGTTGTCGCGGAACAGAAAATTGCCCGGATGGGGATCGCCGTTGAAGAATCCGTGCCGGAAAATGCCTTCAAAGGTGGCCTCGAAGATGATCAGGCGGCTGTTGCGCCGCGTGGCGGCATCTTCGCTTCCGATGGCAGGCCCGTATTCAGGTAGCTGGCCATCTGGCCGAACTTGAGCATGAGCCCCTTCATGCCATCGAACTGGTTGACCAGCGCCACGGCTTTGGCAACGGCCTGTTCGTTCGACTGCGACAACTCCAGCCCAATGGCCCTGGTCCGGCCGCAAAACCCAGCCGGGCGACCGCGCCGGATGATTATTGCAGACGCCTTGGGTACACTGGCACGCAGCCCGGTATGGCCAGCAGTGCAGGCGCCGGCAACGGTGAAAGAGAACCACGCATAGGTAGCGCCATGGCTTTTGATTACGGCTCGACAGGATTGGGGATACGCAACCCGTTCAAACTGGAAGGGGTGGTGGTGGCAACGCGGGGTGGATTACAGACCTTGCTGTCGTTGTACCTGCTGGTGTCGGTCTCGGGACTGATCAACAGCAGTTTCACCCTGGGCTGGATCACCGCGCTGGTGGGCTTCATCCTGCTGTCCAACGGACTGTATGCACTGGGGCGCGGCATCTTCAAGGTGGTGCGGTTTTACGTGGGCCGCAGTATTCCAGCGTCGCTGGCGAAAAACGTGTCGCGTTCGGAAAAGCAGAACGTCGAAAAACACGTCTACTATAACCACCAGCAACTGGAAGAAATGCTGATGGGGCGCAAGAACATCACCTACAAGGAGCCCACCGGACTGATTTCCCGCGTGGTGCACAGCCTCTTTCCGCGTTTGACCTTCACCCCGTTTCCCGTGCGCAACATCGCTGACCAGCTGGCAGGCGCACTGGCGAAAACCGCAGTGGCACTGATCTGTTATGTGCTGAGCTGGTTCATGGTGGCATCCGGCCTGGTGGGAAAAAATGCCGACGTGGTGCTGACCGCCGTTTCCTTCGCCCTGCTGATTTACCTGATCCTGGCCTGGCGCGGCGCCACCGTGAATCTCAGCGACGTGAACATTTCCCGCTACAAGGGCGAGATGAGTGTCAAGCAGGTCACCATTGCGCTGCTGGTGGCCATCCTCACGCCGGTGATTTTTGTGTTCCTGCATAAAATTCTCTGGCTACCCTATATCGCCAAGATCAGGAACTACCAGAATCTGGTGACGCTGATGGAAACCCATTTCACCAGCTTCAGCACCGGTGGTTTTATTGTCGGTCTGCTGATTCTGGCGACGCTGGTGTCGGTGCTGATTTTACTGCTGGTGGCAGAGCGGGCGCGCATGGCCAACCCGGTGACGGAGGTGTCGGAATTCCGCGAAAGCTGGCAGGAACTGGTGCATCCGCAGGACGTGTTCATCAACATCGAAAGCAATGTGATGGCCAATCGCCGTTACCGCGAAGTGCCCAACCGCGTGTACCGGGATTTCGACGCCAACCTGCTGCAGGAGGGCCGCGCCAGCGACAAGGGCCAGTTCGACGGCGAAACCATTCAGGAAACCCAGCCGGAATTCATCCCGTGGGAATATCCGGACCAGTTCAAGCTGCTGCGCATGGTGTCCACAGTGAGCGCGCAGGTGCTGCTGTTTGTCGCCTACCTGCTGCTGTTTTTTGCAATCAAGCCACTCAACGCCGTACTCACCATGCCCGATGTGGATCTGCTGAAAAACCTCACCAATCCGAAAGCAGTGGAGATGATCGCTCCCCACGTCAACAACCTGCTGTTGCTGGCAAAACTGGCGCTGGGTTTTCTGCTGCTGAGCATCTTTGGCCGCCTGCTGGAAAATTACGCCCACACCTTCTGGGCCGAAATCAAATTCAAATCGCTGATGGTGTTCTTCCGCTGCCAGGGCACCTTCACCGAATCCAAGGTCTCCACCGGCATGAGCATCTACGACAGTACCCGCTCGGAAAATGTGGTGGTACGCGCCAGCCTGACACCCTGGGTGATCTGCGCCAACGTGCATTCGTCCACGTTTGCGCTGTCCGGTGTCGACAATCTGGAACACGCGCGGCTGATCTGGTCGTTCGAGAAAAACGACGACGAGCTGAAAGCCATGATCAGTGAAGTAAAAGCGTTCCTGGCCCAAAGGGAATCCGTGGCTTCGCTGCAGAACGAAAAGGAATTAAACGCCATCTCCAAAATAGCCCAGGTGAATCAGCAGACCCGCGCCATCGCTCCCGGCGATGAACAGCGACGGCTGGGCAATCCTGCGGCGGAAGCAGCGGGTTTTCTGCGCCAAAGCGGCGAACCCGCCCGGAAAGACGACGCGAGTGACAAACCCTGATGCAGTGTCGGAGCTCTTTTCACCTCGCTGCCGGCAATCCTAACCCCAGCCTGCGGATATAAATGCGCCACCCTGACACTTCAACGGGTTGGCGCCGATACCTGAATTACAGCGCTGTCGGCCATTTTTACAATTTTTCCTGCTCCAGCGAGCGCGCATTTTTCTAAACATACGTCTCCCAACGTTTTTTATCCGCTGGCCCGGGCCTTGCTCATGCAACGTGCCCTGGCAGGTCTGCCAGGTGGTCATTTGACATTAATCCTGCAAGATGACTTGGGGATCCGAGATGAATCTGTTCAACCTAAAAGCGCTGGGTTGTGCGTTGCTGCTGGCGGCCAGTTCCGCCTCTTTCGCCATTCCCATGACCACCGTCGGGGGAGTGGATTCGCTGCTGTCATCCGTCAAGCTGAACAACAGTGGCGATGCGACGGAACTGGCGTGGGTTCAATCCATTCTGGGTTCGGACGTCACGTTTGGTGGCAAGCTGGAAGGTTCTGAATTCGATTGGGAAAAAGTGGATGGAACACTGGATGTTTACGCCCAGTATCTCACCGATCCTTCGGATTATTTCCTGGTAAAAACCGGCAAACTGAAAGGCACCAACGACACCCATTTCCTGTTCCGGAATATCGCAGACCTGGCCTATGCGGTGATCGATCTGTCACTGATGGGGTTCACCTGGCGGGAAGCCAACATCCAGAAGGTGAGCCACATCTCCCAGTTCGACAGGCCCACAACAGCAGTCCCCGAACCGGGCGTACTGTCGTTGCTGGCCATCGGCTTGTTGGGATTTGTTCTGGCGCGCCGCATGAGTGCCGGCACCACGCATTGATACGCAACCAGGCTAACTGTGCAAAAGGGCGGGATTTCCCGCCCTTTTTTATGGGCCGGTGCCAGCACGCTGCGCTTTCCGCAAGTGACGGCCGCCTTGATCCAGGTCGGGATACCCTGCTGTCGGCCCGCATAGCTCGGTGATAGTATGATTGCGGTTACCTGGGAAAACCGCTTGTGGCTCAGGTACATTGGATTCTTAATCAATCACGGGCACCAATTACAAGGAGCGATTCCATGCTGGGGAACATGTTGAAGGAATTCAAGCAATTTGCCATGCGCGGCAATGTGGTGGACATGGCGGTCGGTATCATCATCGGCGGCGCGTTTGGCACCATCGTGAAGAGCCTAGTGTCGGATGTCATCATGCCACCCATCGGCCTGTTGCTCGGGGGCGTGGATTTTTCCGATCTGTTCATCACCCTGAAAGAAGGCGCCACTGCGGGTCCCTACGCCACCCTGGCAGCAGCCCAGTCTGCAGGTGCCGTGACGCTGGGCTACGGCCTGTTCATCAATTCCGTCGTCAGCTTCATGATCGTGGCGTTCGCCGTATTCCTGCTAATCAAGGGCATTAACAAATTGCAGCCTCCGCCGGCAGCGACACCCACCACCAAAGATTGCCCGTTCTGTTTTTCCAGCATTTCGCTCAAGGCCACCCGCTGCCCTCACTGCACCTCTGAACTGAAGTGATTCCGGCAGGGCCTGACGTCACACCGGCCTTCGATCCCTGGCGCCAGCGTTTTCTCGATCTGCTGGCGCCGTGGACAGGCGCCGCCGGTGCGTCGCCCTGGTACCACGCACTGCGGTCGCGCTATGACGAGCCGCAGCGCCACTATCACACCTTCGTCCATATCCAGGCCTGCCTGCAGCATTTCGATGCGGTGCGTCCGCTGCTGCAGGAGCCCGTGGCAGTGGAACTGGCGCTCTGGTTTCACGATGCCATCTATGATCCCCGCGCCAAAGACAACGAGCAGCGCAGCGCCGACTTCGCCCGCACGGCTCTGCTGGCCTGCCAGCTGGACGCCGGCCTGATCGCGCAGGTGGAACAGCTGATTCTGCTGACCCGGCATGACGCCGCCCCCGATACGGATGACGGCCGCCTGCTGGTGGACATCGATCTGGCGATCCTGGGCGCGGCACCGGATCTGTACGGGCGCTACGAACAGTGGGTCCGCCAGGAATATGCCCATGTGCCGCACTGGCTTTACCGCTGGGGCCGCAAGCGCCTGCTGCGCCGGTTCCTGCGCCATCCCTTCCTGTATGCCACCGGACATTTCCGGCAGCAGCTGGAAGTGCAGGCACGACACAACCTTCAGCAGGCCATCAAGAATCTGTGAGGGCACATATCCGCTGCAAACCGGCACGGGTATAATGCGCACGATCCATTACCTGTATTTCATCGCACGCAGGCATTCCCTGCCGTTTCCCGTCAACCGACTGGTATCTCATTCATGGAAATCATCAAGACGCTCGGCGAATTCATCATTGACCAGCAACTGGAATACCCGGATGCCACCGGGGAGCTGACCTCGCTGTTTTCCTCGATCCGGCTGGCCGCCAAAATCCTGCACCGGGAAGTGAACAAGGCCGGCCTGGCCGACATCACCGGCGCGGCAGGCGCCGACAACGTGCAGGGCGAACAGCAGCAGAAGCTGGACGTGTATGCCAACGAGCGCTTCAAGAATGCGCTGGCGCAGCGGGGTGTGGTGTGCGGGATTGCCTCCGAGGAAGAGGAACAGTTCGTCCGCTTCGAGGAAACCCGCAATCTCGACGGCAAATACGTCGTGCTGATCGATCCCCTGGACGGCTCCTCCAACATCGACGTGAACGTTTCCGTCGGCACCATTTTCAGCGTGTTTCGCCGCGTGTCGCCACTGGGCAGCCACGTGACGCAGGAGGATTTTCTGCAGCCGGGCTACAAGCAGGTGGCCGCCGGATATGTGATTTACGGCTCGTCCACCATGCTGGTGTATTCAACCGGCAATGGCGTGAACGGCTTTACCTATGATCCCACCATCGGTGTGTTCTGCCTGTCCCACCCCAACATGAAAATTCCGGCAGACGGCACCATCTATTCCATCAACGAAGGCAACTATGTGCACTTCCCCGATGGCGTGAAAAAATACATCAAATACTGCCAGGAAGAAGACAAGAGCACCCAGCGTCCCTATTCATCGCGCTATATCGGATCGCTGGTATCGGATTTTCACCGCAACCTGATCAAGGGCGGCATTTATCTGTATCCGTCCACCAGCCGCCACCCCGATGGCAAGCTGCGTCTGCTGTATGAATGCAACCCGATGGCGTTTCTGATCGAACAGGCCGGCGGCAAGGCGCTGGCGGGCGTGGGCAAACGGATTCTGGATATCCAGCCGACAGAACTGCATCAGCGCTGTCCGCTGTTTGTCGGCTCGCCCAACATGGTGGACAAGCTGGAAGAGTTCATCAAGCAGTTCGGCTGATGAAGCAGTCTGGATGCAATAAAAAAGGCGGGAATTCCCCGCCTTTTTTGCGCACTGACTTTTTGTTAACACCGGTTCAATTGCGGAACAACTGGAACGCCGTCACTTTTGCGGGATGATGCGATTCATGAAACGCTTCCCGCGCCAGCCACGCCTGCTTGTAGCGGTAGAACGGCACGGTGGGATAGAGGTGATGCACCAGATGATAATTCTGGTACATCAGCAGCGGCGTCAGCAGCCACTCCCAACCGGTACGAATGACGGTGGCCTGGTACGGATCGTCGCTGTCCTTCACCTTGTGGGGGTAGTGCGGCAACACCATGAACACCAGACACATCAGGAAAAACGCGAAATACATCGGCACCGCCCACAGCCAGATCATCTGCTGCGGGAAAAACCAGAACATCGCGACAATGATTGCCACGCCCACGCCTGCTTCACCCCACACATTGTAGAACTTGATCGGTGGATACTGGTCCCGGTGGCGGGCCCAGGTCCACAGGTACAGGAACGGCCACACGCCCCACAGCAGGATGTTGCGGTACTGGCTGGACAGGGCGTGATCCGGATCTTTTTCGTCGTTGGCAAAACGGTGATGCTGCATGTGCATGATGCGGAACAGCTTGCCGGAGCCGAACGGCACTGCCACGAAAGTGGCCATGCGCAGGATCAGTTCGTTCATCCAGGGAACGCGCGACGCCGCCCGGTGCATGGCATCGTGGGCAGGCGTAAAGGCCAGATAGGCAACGAACGTGCCGATGGCCGCCGCCAGCACGTTGTTGATGGCACCGTCCAGCGACAGTTTCCACAGGGCGATATAGACCGCGTAGTACACCACCACAATGGCCAGGGCAGGCCAGGATATAAGCGGGGTTTTACGGATCTCGGCAAATGCCTGGTCGGCGCTG
>JBMOPR010000621.1:0-9674 GCA_049323075.1 Pseudomonadota bacterium | reverse complement strand
CGGCAGTCATCGTGGCCTCGAGCTTCGCTGCAGGAATTTCCTTCACTGGTGAAGGGGATGTTCGGCTGTGTGCCGGTGGAAGTGAATGATGAAACTGTACCTGCGCGTTATGCCATTTTGCATGCATTACCAACTGACTTTCTGTCAAAGCGGAAACAAAGGGTGGAAGCGTGTGTGAATGCCCGGTTGTGAAATTACAGCAGCGTTCAATCGGTAGAATGAATGCTGTCGCGCTTTTTTCTGTGCAAATTGCAGGGTTCTCCGCGAGACTGTCTGAAAGTCGTTTGTGCATGTTATGGTATAGTTTCAAGCCGGTGCCCGTGTCGGGTGCAAAAAATGGCTTATCAATTCAAGCTGAATACCGAGATGTAACTATATGAAAGAGCATTTTGCTGCAATCATCAAAGCCGTCGGCGAGGATCTGGAGCGCCCCGGATTGCAAAAAACCCCGGAACGCGCTGCCAAGGCGTTTGAATATCTCACGCGCGGCTATCACCAGAATCTCGATGATGTAATCAATGACGCATTGTTCCCGTCCGATTCCAGCGAAATGATCATCGTCAAGGACATCGAGCTGTATTCCATGTGTGAACACCACCTGCTGCCTTTCATTGGTCGCGCTCATGTGGCCTACATTCCCACCGGGCAGGTCCTTGGTTTGTCGAAGATCGCTCGCATCGTGGATATGTATGCGCGTCGCCTGCAGATTCAGGAGCAGCTCACCACGCAAATTGCCGAGACCATTCAGAGTGTGGTCAAGGCTGCGGGTGTCGGTGTCGTGATCGAAGCCAAGCATATGTGCATGATGATGCGCGGAGTGGAAAAGCAGAATTCCGTCATGAAAACATCATCCATGCTGGGAACCTTCAGGGACAGTCAGGCAACGCGTTACGAGTTCCTGTCGTTGATTCGCTCTGAATAGCAGAGCAGGTTTAGTCGTCTTTACATTGTATTTTCCGGCAGGCATCGCTGAAGCAATTCAAGAATGATCTGCTGTCGCGTCAAGGAAATTCACCATGAGCAAGCACCCCCTTCGCATTGTGCAGTGGACCACCGGCAAGGTGGCATCCCAGTCGGTCAAAGCCATTCTTGATCGTCCGGATCTTGAACTTGTGGGGTTGTACGCCTACAGCAAAGAGAAAGTCGGACAGGACGTGGGTGATCTTGTCAATCTGGGGCGCAGGATTGGGATCAAGGCTACCGACGATATTGATGCATTGCTGGCCCTGAAACCGGACTGTGTGACATACATGCCGTTGCATCCCAATGTTGATGACATGGAGCGATTGTTGCGGGCGGGTGTCAATGTGGTCACGACTGCCAGCTTCATCACCGGCCGCGGTTATGGCGAACAGGCACGTCGCCGGCTGGAAGAAGCTGCGGTTGCCGGCGGTGTCAGCCTGTTTGGAAGCGGCATCAATCCCGGCTGGGTCGATGCGCTGGTTGCCAGTGCGTCGAGCCTCTGCCGTGAAGTCAATCTGGTGAAAGTCACCGAGTCGTTCAATATCGGTATGTGGGCGGGTGATGCCAACCAGGACGTCATCGGTTGGGGTCGGCCCGCTGGCGATCCCGGCCATGCCCGGGACATCGAAAAAGCCACGCTTCCGTTTGGCGATGCCGTGGAAGCGATTGCCAAGATGTTCAGGTTCACGCTGGATGATGTGCGCTGTGAAGTGGCGTTTGCCCATGCGACACAGGATCTTGATATTCCAGGACGCACGGTGAGGAAAGGTCATGTTGCTGGCGTGATTGCGACCTGGCTGGGAATAGCGGAAGGCTGCCCGGTTATCGAGCTCAATGCGCAATGGGTTCTGTCGGATGAAATCGAGCCGGCGTGGGATATCGCGATGGCCTATCTCATTGAAGTGAATGGTACGCCGCAGCTGAAATTGCGCGCCGACGTTCTGCCCGCCGATCTCAGTCTGCCCATGGAAGAACTGGTTGCTACCGGCTTCATCATGACCGCGATGCCTGTTGTGAATGCGATTCCAAGCGTTGTGGCTGCTCGCCCCGGCATTGTCACCTATGCTGATCTGCCGCCCGTCACATCGATCTTTCGGCCGAAGGCGATCGTATCGGCCCCCGTTGCAACGGTTGGTGCGGCCGAGCCGGCCATGGCCACTTCGCGATCGTCTGTGAAAACGGAAAATCCGGCAGCGCCGATCGAAGGCGACTGGAAGATCACCATAAAGGCGCCGACGGGACCTCTGCAGACCCTGCTTAACCTGCAGTTCAGGGACGGCTGCCTGACGGGCACACAGAGCGGCGATGGCACCGTTGCTCCCATCGTCGATGCGAAGCTTGAAGGTAACAACATCTCCTGGATCAATCATGCTACCAAGCCGATAAAACTGAAGTGCGAGTTCAAAGCGGTGCTCGACGGTAGGCAGATGGCAGGAAAAATGAAAGCCGGCTTTATGGGCTCGTACACCTTCACCGGTGTAAAAGTCTGAGGGGAACTGGATGGCTATTTCAAAAATCACGCTCGCGGAGTGGCGCAGCTTCTGGTTTCTGCCCTTCGCTGCTGCGCTTGGCTATTCGACATCGGTCATTCACGTTTATTCGCTCGGTCCGTTTATTGAACCCTTGCAGCAGGCCTTCGGCTGGTCGCGTGCCGAAGCGTCGCTGGGAATCAGTATTTCATCCCTCATCAGTGCGATTTTCTGCATTCCCATTGGCATGCTCGTTGATCGGGTGGGCCCCCGACGGGTTGGGCTGGTGGGTGTGTTGCTGATGCTGTCCGCCTTCGCCTTGCTGGGCACCACGACGGGCGGGATCGCAAACTGGATACTGTTGTGGGTTGTCGTCGCCTTCTCGACGTTGTGGGTGCAGGCCACCGTGTGGACCAGTGCGGTGGCCAGCCGCTTCGAATCATCGCGCGGCATTGCATTTGCCATCACATTGTCCGGTGCATCTCTGAGTGCAACGGTTTTTCCGCTGCTGGCAACCTGGCTGATAGGCGCTTACGGCTGGCGGACGGCGTTCAGCGCCATGGGCGGAATCTGGGCGGCCATGGTATTTCCCGTGTTGTTTCTTTTCTTTCGCGGTGCTCAGGATGTGCTGCGCAAACAGGGCGCTGTTGTGCCCGGTGCAGCGAAAATTCTCGCCGGACTTACACTGTCCGAAGGGTTGCGCTCGCCAAAACTCTACAAGCTGTTGCTGGCCAGTGGCCTGTTCTCGTTTACAGCGATCGGCGCCCTTGTGCATTTTGTGCCGATCCTGACGGACAGCGGCGCCGCACCACTGGCGGCAGCGGGTGTCGCTTCGCTGATTGGCATCTTTTCCATAATCGGCAGACTGGGTACTGGTTTGCTGCTGGACAAATTTCCCGGTCATCTGGTTGGTGCGGCAGCCTTCATGCTGCCCATCGTTTCGGCGGTACTGCTGTTGTTTGCCGGCAGTGATCCCGTCAGCCAGTCAATCGCTGCCGCTGCGCTCGGTCTCACTGTCGGATCGGAGGTGGATGTCATCGCCTTTCTCGCTGCCAAACATTTCGGCTTGAAGAATTTCGGCGCGCTGTACGGCGCGCTGGTGATGGCGCTGTCAATGGGCACTGCGTTTGGGCCATTGACCGCGGGTTACGTGTTCGATTTCTCCGGCAGCTATGCCCCCTTCCTGATGCTGGCCATCGTGCTGATGGCGGTGAGTGCAGTAGCGCTTCTGAGCCTTGGGCCGGCACCGGAGACGCACGAGGCCGATACTGTGCCAGCGCATTGATCTGCGACAGGGTGCGGCGAAAAAGCGCTGGACTTTTTGAAGCTGCAGTTTAATCTGCGGAAAGGCACACTGTCGTTTTCTTGATGAAGTGTGCTCGGCCGATGTGATCTTGATGATAGTGCAATCCATCAGCAGGCGCTAAATGCGTCTGCCATCAAATCGCAACATTCAAGCGGTATTCAAGGAGGATGCAGTGACAACGCTACGATTGTTCATCAATTATTTTGCGCCATCTCCCAGCGTACAAACGGACGGTGCACAACTCAATTTCTATCTGTACAACAGCGCGACGAACGAGTGGAAAAATCCCAATCACGCGCCGCCGGTTTATTCATCTGCCAAGATACCGGTTATTCCGGGCGGGAGACGCGAGGAATTTTCCATCAATCTGCCCCTGGGACAGCTCTGGCTTTCCCTCGCCGGACAGGTGCGGGTAAGTCCCGGAGGGCAGCCGACGATATTTGTCGCCGAGCCGCCTGACATTCTTTACCCGGACGAAGACGCGTTCAATTTCGGACCGCCCTGGATACCGCTGAAGAATCTGGCGCCGGGTGCGGGATTGGCCGGCAATCTCTGGCATATCAATGGCCCGTACACCAGGGTGCCAGACGGTTCCCCGTACTGGCAAAACAACAACCGGAATTTGCTGGGCACCTGGGCGCTCAAGCAGGTTGCGGCTTCCGGCTCCGCTCCAATGCCGCCTGGCGGGGTGTCGGTGTCTCTGGAAGACTGATGCTCTGTTGAGCTGTCGGTACTTCCGGCGCACACAGGTCTGAAAAATCGGGCGTGCAGCCACCTCGCGCACGCCCACCCCATCCCCTTGATCCCCGCTCCTCTCTGGGTAATCATGGCCCGCTAGCAAGAGGGCTGTTTTCCTATGTTGTTTCGTCGACTGTGGCGGGGATCGTTGATCCTCCTCCATCTGCTGTCCGGCTTGGGTCAGGTGTATCGGGCCGGCGCTCATGACCAGTTTCATCCCGCCATGCGCGACACCATGCGGCGCTGGTATGAACGCATGCTGCGTATCCTGAACGTCGAGCTCACGGTCATCGGTACCATTCCCCACGAAAGAAATGGCGCGACAATCATGATCGCCAACCATATATCCTGGGTCGATATTCCGCTCATTGGCAGCCAGACGCCGGTGAATTTTCTCTCCAAGGCCGAAGTGGCGAGCTGGCCGGTGGTGGGCCCGCTGGCCGCGAAAATCGGTACCCTGTTCATCACCCGCGGCTCGGGCGACACCGCCCAGGTCATGCAGTCCATGACCGAGCGTCTGCAGCGGAATCTGTCCGTACTGGTGTTTCCCGAAGGCACCACCACCGACGGCAGCAAGGTGCGCCGCTTTCACAAGAAGCTGTTCAAGGTGTGTGATGGTGCCGATGTGAACGTGTGCCCGCTGCTGATCCGCTATCACTCCGACAGTGCAGTGGACCCGGTGCCCTTTGTGGGTGACGTGGGGTTTGGCAGCCATTTCTGGCAGTTGCTGGGGCACAAGAAGATTCGCGCCACCATCGAGGTGATGCCCGCGGTGAAGCTGGAGGCGGAACAGGTCGGGCACCAGATCCGCACCATTGAACTGTCCATGCGCGAGAAGCTGGCAGCCAGGCCCTTGCCCAATTGACGAGCCGGTGAATTCACCTGCCCCCGCTGACACCCCTTCCACTCCGAAAGCCGCGGGGTAAGGCTCAGGCTTTGGCTTTCTCCGTGCCCGCCATGCGGCCCATCACGGCGCTGAGGGCACGGTCCCAGATGGAGCCGGATTGCAGCAGGCGGAATTCGTCCGACAGCATCATGCGCAGCAGACTGGCCAGGTCGGTTTCCAGCACCTTGTGGCCGCGGCGGGACACGAACAGGTACAGGTCGGATTCCGGTTCGCGGTAGGCCAGCTTGCAGCGGCGGGTCTTGCCGTCGCTGGCGCTGACTTCTGCCCACTGGCCCACTTTCAGCTGCAGGATGCGGTGTTTGAGTTCCTGGTTGGCGGGGGTGTCCGGATCGAACTGCACGGTGCGCTCGGCCAGCCGTTCGCGCTGGCGATCGATGGCGCTGCGGCGGCTGTCCTGCGGTTCGGCCAGAGTGTGGTCGATGGTGCGGCTGTTGGGCAGCGGCTTGTCGGGCGGATTCTGCAGGATCTGGCCGTGGATCTCCCACAGCGACGACAGGAACTTGTCTACCTCGATGCCGGGATGGCGGATGCTTTCCAGGCCGTTGCAGATGCTTTTCAGCAGCAGCGGGATCATTTTCACCCAGCGTTCGCGGTCGGCGGCGGCGTTGGCGGGCTGGATACTCCAGATCAGGTCATCCACGGTTTGCAGGCAGTGACGCCAGGGATCGGCGTCGCGGCCGTGGCGCAGCAGCACCTGCAGCATCAGGGTGCGCCAGGGACCGTCCAGCATGTCGATCACCACCGATGGCAGCGTCTTGCCCTGCAATCGGTCGTTGATCAGCTGGTTGATCAGGCGGCGGGCCTGTTCCATGCGGGCCTGGCCCTGGGCAGATTGCAGAACCCGCTTTTCCACCAGTTCGGCACGCTGCATTTCTTCCTTCAGGAAGCTGCCGAAAGTCTGTTCCAGCGTGCTGAACAGCTCCAGATTGAAGCCATTGAATTCGTTGAGTATGCGATTGACCACGATGCGCATTTCTTCCAGCAGCAGATCCCGTTGCAGCAGGGATTCCTTTTCCCAGCCCAGGGCAGCCTGCGACAGCAGCTTGAGCAGGCGGCGGGTGGGGTGGTCGGGTTCGCTGAAGAATCGCTTGTCCTGCAGTGCGATCTTGATCACCGGAATCTGCAGGCGGCCCAGCAACAGGGACACCTCGGGCGCCAGATTGCGGTCGTCGAGGATGAACTCGAACACCATGCTGACCAGGTTGATGACGTCGTCGTCCACCTGACGCAGCTTGCGGGCACCGGTTTCGCGCGCGGTGTGGGCCAGCTGGTGCTCCAGCAGCAGGCGGACATCAAGGTGGTCCACGTGGCTGTGCAGCGGGTCGTCATCCTGGCTGGTGTGCGCCTGGGCTTCCTGCAGACGGTTGAGCACGGCCATCAGGGCCTGGTTATCCAGTTCGCGTCCGCTCTGGCCCGGCTGCACGCCGAACAGGCGGTGATTGAGGCTGCTGGTGTACAGCTGGGTCATCAGCGCCTGCACGTCGGCGAACTGGATGGCGTAGGGCGCGGCTTCATCGGCGGGCAGCAGGGCTTCCTGCAGGGATTTCAGATCAATGCCGGCGCTATCATCCGCAGCCATGGCAGGGCGTGAGGCTTCCGATTTCTTCGCACGGTTGACGCGCACGTTGGGCAGGATGCCGGCGTCCACCAGAATACGGTTGGAATCCTCCAGCAGGCCACGCAGGTTGTCGATGACGTGGCGCTCGAAGTACTTGTACAGCATCAGGCGGATTTTCAGCGGCAGCTGCAGCTGGCTGGCGGCTTCTACGAAGTGGTCCACCAGCTTTTCCGGGCCCAGGGGATTGTTGTTTTCGTTCAGCCAGTCGACGCTCAGGTAATGGTTGAGGCGCTGGCTCAGGTGCAGCAGCAGGTCGGGATACTGCGTCCGCAGCTTGCTGCGCATGTTACCCACTGCCACTTCGATTTCCATCTTGTCCTTGTCCACCAGAGCCAGGCCGTTGTCGGCATCCTGCTGGCGGGGCCGTGGTGGCAGATCCGGTTCGCCGGACTGCAGGCGGTCGAATTCGGCCCCCATCAGTTCACGGAAGCGGTTGTCCACGTCATGGGCGTGCAGGCGCAGTTCGCGCATGGCTTCGAAGAACAGGTTCTGCTCGTTGTTGCTCTGGGCGCTTTCAGCCAGTTCGAAAAAGGCGTCGTCGGTGTAATTGAACAGGGTCTTGATCAGGTCGGACAGGCTGGCCAGTGCCCGGCTTTGCAGAGTTATCAGGAGCGTGAGCGGGGCGCGACTTTCCCGGGCACGATTGTGCAGGGAAAAGCCTTTTTCGAACGATGTCTGATCCGATGACGTCATTCAGCTCGGCTCCGCGGGAACGTCTTGCGACCGGTTTAATGAATGGGACTTATTTGGAGGCAGGAATTGTTCCAAAATCCTCGTGTCATTGCTACGGTAATTTGACGGGCTGGTCTGTATTTTTCGCAAGCTATTTCAATTAGTCTTGTTTTTGGGCACTTTAGGCGCCTTCGATGCAAGTATTGTAACAATATGGGGCCATGACTTGCGGCGCCGATCCCGTTACCGTAACGGTTTACCCGTGACCGCATTGTTCTGATCTTCAGGTGGAGAACCATGGCCGACGTTGCCCGCGAACATGAACAGCTCGAGAAAATTCTGGTGGTGGACGATGACGCCCGTCTGCGTTCGCTGCTGCAGCGCTATCTGGAAGAGCAGGGGTACACCGTGAAGGCGGTGGCGGACGCCGAACAGATGGACCGCGCCCTGGGTCGCGAGCTGTATTCCCTGATGGTGCTGGACCTGATGCTGCCCGGTGAGGATGGCCTGTCCATCTGCGGCCGTCTGCGGGGAGGCGGCAACCAGATCCCCATCATCATGTTGACCGCCAAGGGCGATGACGCCGACCGCATCAGCGGCCTGGAAGCGGGCGCCGACGATTACCTGCCCAAGCCATTCAACCCGCGCGAGCTGCTGGCCCGCATCAAGGCGGTGCTGCGGCGTCAGGTGAAGGAGCTTCCCGGGGCACCGTCGCAGCAGGAGGAGGTGGTGTCCTTCGGCCCCTTCACCCTGGACCTGTCCACCCGCACCCTGACCAAGAACGGCGAAGTGGTATCCCTCACCACCGGCGAATTTGCTGTCATGAAGGCGCTGGTGCAGCACCCGCGTGAACCGCTCACCCGCGACAAGCTGATGAACCTGGCCCGGGGACGGGAATGGAGCGCCATGGAGCGCAGCATCGACGTGCAGGTGTCGCGCCTGCGCCGCATGATCGAGGATGACCCTTCCAATGCCCGTTATATCCAGACAGTGTGGGGTGTGGGTTATGTGTTCGTGCCGGATGGGGCTTCGAAATAGCGTGCGTCAACATAGAGTGCGGCGAAGCAGGTCCGAATGAAACTCACCCCCCAATCCTCCTTCTGGCGCACCATTCTGCTGGTGGGTCTGGTGATTATCCTGAGCCAGATTTCCACCCTCTGGTTCGCCGTGTATTACCTGTACCTGCCGGGCATCAAGCAGAACGCGCAACTGGTGGCGCTGCAGATCGACACAGCCGAGCTGCTGGTGGACAGCGAGCGCAAAACCGAATTCATCGAGCGCCTGCGGCGCGATCACCATCTGGATATCACCGCCGATCCCGAGATCATTCCGGCCGAAGGTGAGGGTTTGTTCGGCAGCCTGTTTGTGGAGCCGGTACGCTCGCGTCTGGGGGCCGGTGCGCAGGTGCGCGTGGGCTTCAAGCCCAAGCCCAGTATCTGGGTGACCACGCCGCAATTGAGCGACCTGTGGATTCGCTTTCCGCTGGAAAACTTCGGGCGTTACGAAGGCTTTGCCTTCATGACCTGGCTGATCGCCACGCCCGCCATCGCGTTCATTCTGACATTGCTGTTCGTGCGCCAGCTGAACCGGCCGCTGAAACGGCTGGCCAATGCGGCGCGGCGGATCGGACGCGGCGAGATCGTCAGTAACCTGACCCAGGAAACCGGTCCGCGCGAGATTCAGGCGGTAAATAAAGCCTTCATGCAGATGAGCAAGGATCTGCAGCAGGCCAGTCGCGAACGTTCATTGCTGCTGGCGGGTATCTCCCACGATCTGCGCACGCCGCTCACCCGCATGCGGCTGACGGCGGAGCTGCTTGGCGAATCGGAATTCACCGAAGGCATGATCCGCGATATCGAGGACATGAATGCCATTCTCAACCAGTTCATCATGTTCGTGCGTGACGGCAGTGACGAAAAAACCGAAACCGGCGATCTGAATGAAGTGATCGTGGAAGTGGTGTCGCAGTTTGAATCCGATGGCGCGGTGTTGCGCATCGAT
>JBMOPR010000620.1:0-9676 GCA_049323075.1 Pseudomonadota bacterium | reverse complement strand
CAGGATAGTTGTCGCCTGAACGACTTTACCTAAAGCGAGGATTCGGGGGCGGAAAGAGCGAAGTGATGTCCCGTTATTCCCCCGAACGTAAAGCGGCGCTGCTGAAGAAGCTGTTGCCACCCCACAGCCTGTCGGTGGCTGAGCTGGCGCGTCAGGAAGGCATTTCAGAGCCGACCCTGTATGCTTGGCGCAAACAGGCCAAAGCCGGAGGGGCCGCCGTGCCCGGAGATCAAAAGCGGACTGACGACTGGTCAGCCGAAGCCAAGCTGGCCGTCGTGATCGAAACCGCGGCGTTATCGGAAATTGAGCTGAGCGAATACTGCCGCAGCAAAGGGCTGTATCCACAACAGATTAAGGCCTGGCGCCAGGCGTGCCTGCAGGGCCAGCAGTCGGCCCAAAGCCAGCAACGCCAGGAGCGTGAGCAGGCCAAAGCCGACAAGAAGCGGATCAAGGAGCTGGAGCGTGAACTCAAGCGCAAGGACAAGGCGCTGGCCGAAGCGGCGGCGATCCTGGTACTGCGAAAAAAGCTCAATGCCTACTGGGGCGACGACAGCGAGGAGAGTTAACCCCGCTGCCAGTACGGCAAGACTATGTCGATTGGCTGCACGAGGCCATTCGCGCGGGCGCCCGTAAACGGGTGGCCTGCGAGGAGCTGGGCCTGACCCTGCGCACCCTGCAACGCTGGACCCAGGAGTTGACCTTGAAAGCCGATGGCCGCACCACCGTACAACGCCCGACCCCGGCCAATGCGCTCAGCGAGACCGAGCGCCAAGCCGTGCTGACTGCCTGCAACCACCAGGACTACGCGGATCTGCCGCCCAGCCAGATCGTGCCCCGGCTGGCGGATCAGCGTATTTACCTGGCGTCGGAAAGCACGTTTTACCGGGTGTTGCGGGCAGAGCACCGTCGTGGCCGCGGCCTGAAGCCCCACCGGCATCCGGCGCCGACCACCTATACGGCGGATGCGCCCAACCAGGTGTGGTCGTGGGATATAACCTATCTGCCCTCGCCGGTACGGCTGCAGGCCCCTGCTTTCCTGAAACTTCATCCACATAGCCTCCGTGCATTCATATTCCAGCATGAAGGCATTGCTTTAGCTCTGACCATTGTTACCGCACTTTTGGCGCGGTGCACTGAAAACCGAGGCGCTAAACAGAAAATGTATGCAAAGTAATATCAAGCGACATTTTCGCTGTAAGAATATTTCGCTAACAGTTTCCCCCGCGCGGCCTGATAGGCTTCACGGCCGGCCAGCATGCGGCTGTCTTCCATGGCGGACACCAGCGGCTTCAGGGTGCGGATGTAGCGGGCCAGCAGTGTGTCGCCGCTCAGATCGGCGTCGAACATTGCCATGTCCACGAAGACAGGCACCAGATGGGGGTTCTGGCCGCCGTACTCCCGCGTTTTTTCGACAAAGGTGATGGTCTTGTCGCCCGTCTTGGGCATTTAGCGGCGCTCAGCGACTCCAGTGGATGCAGACCGATCTGGCGCGGCTGCGCAAGGAACTAGCCTGACAGCGCGGGGGAAACTGTCGTGAACTGTCACCTTGTTGTCGTGCACCGGCCTATCGGCGCTCCCGACGCCCTGATTATCCTCACGCCAGCACAGGCCAGAGGAACCAGAACATGCGTGACGTATATGTCGTCGGAATCCACACCCTGAAATTTGGCAAATACCCCAACCGCAGCATCAAGGAACTGACCGCAGACACCCTGCGCGGCGTGCTGGACGATGCGGGCCTCGACAAGCAGCAACTGCAATCGGCCTGGTTTGCCAATGCCGCCTGGGGCCTGCAAGGCTACCAGCACTGCATCCGCGGCCAGGTAGCCTTGCGTCCGCTCGGCCTCGACAGCCTGCCCATCACCAACGTGGAAAACGCCTGCGCCGGCGGCAGCACCGCATTCCATGGCGCGTGGAAAGATGTCGCCGGCGGCTTCTGCGACATCTCGCTCGCCATCGGCGCCGAAAAAATCTTCCAGCCCAACCGCTTTGCCGTATTTGCCAGCTTTCTGGCCGGCACCGATGTGGCCGAAGCGCTGCACGAAGCCAGACGCATCCAGGCCACCCTGCCGCCGGCAGAAAAGCCGCGCATCACCCAAAAAAAACCAACGCCCAAGTCACGGAAAAATCTGCGCGACCGCCTGCGGGATCTGCGCGACCAGGCCGTAGTGGGCGTCGAACTGGGTGAAGCACTGGGCTACAACACCGTGCGCCAGCTGGCAGCCTTCGGCGGCGGCGATCACTCGCCCTTCATGGACATCTACGGCTTCGCCGCGCGCGAACACATGCGCAAATACGGCAGCACACAACAGCAGCTCGCCATCATCGCCTCAAAAAACCACTGGCATTCAAGCTTCAATCCCAACGCGCAATACCAATTTCAAATATCGCCCGAAGCCGTGCTGGCCGATCGGCCCGTTGCCCATCCGCTGACACGGTCCATGTGCGCGCCCATTGGCGATGGCGCGGCCTCCGCTATCCTGATGAGCGGCCCGATGGTGAAAAAACTGGGCCTCAAAAACCGCGCGGTGAAAGTGCGCGCCTCCATCCTCGGCTCCGGCCGTGCCCGCGGCGACGACGAAGCCGACATCGGTCGGCGCCTGTCCGCCCTGGCCTACGAACGGGCCGGGGTAGGGCCGCAGGACCTGGGCTGCGTGGAATTGCACGACGCCACCGCCTTCGGTGAAATGCACCAGACCGAAGCGCTGGGCCTGTTTGCCAAGGGCGAAGGTGGCGCCGCCGCCGAACGGGGCGAAACCCGGCTGGGGGGCCGCATCCCGGTGAACACCTCCGGCGGCCTGCTGTCGAGGGGACACCCCATCGGCGCCTCCGGCCTGGCGCAGATACACGAACTGGTCACCCAGCTGCGCGGCGAGGCAGGCCGGCGCCAGGTGACAGGTGCCCGGCTGGCCCTGGCCGAAAACGGCGGCGGCGCACTGGGCCAGGAAGAAGCCGCCATGTGCATCCACATCCTGGAAGCGGCGGGCGCATAGGCGCTCCGCATGGAGCAGCATCATCCGTATCATGAAGCCGGTGCCTTCCATGCCGATCAGATTGCGACGGGGCACGCGCACGTTGTCAAAAAAATCTACGCCGTGTGGGAGGAATGCGTCCCGATCTTTTTGATTTTCTGCATGGTGATGTCCTTGGCATCCAGGGGCACGATGATCAGGGAATTGTTGGGCGAAAGCGCAATGGCCAATAATGACCGAAGCGCCCACATTCATTGACTGAAACAGGCAAAATCACTGCATTCATCAGGACACGCGAAAAAAGCACCCATAAACGCGCATAAGGGCTGTCAACTGCTGTCAGAAAAACGTCCGCAACTGCACTGTACCCTGCCGTTCCGATTGCTTAGGGTAAAGCTGTCATCTGATATGCACCGGCCAATGGGATTTACCGATATGAACGCGACGCCTTCACTTGATTCCCGCGCAACACCCCTGGAAGATGCTGCCGGCGAAACGCTTGCCGCCTTCGCCAAACCTGCCGCCATGGCAGGCAAGAAAACGGAAAAAATCCGGCGCGAACGCAGGACACCACCGGCGCCGGGCGCGGAGTTCAATGAAGTGGAATCCACCATCCTGCAGCGCCGCAGCACCCGGCTGTATCGGGACAAGCCGGTGGAAGAATATCTGGTGAAACGCATACTTGAAGCGGGCCGCTATGCGCCGTCGGCGGGCAACAGCCAGTCCTGGAAATACGTGGTGATCCAGGATCGTGCGCTGTTGGAAGAAATGACCGCCCATGTGGTGAAAATGGCAGGTTGGCTGTCGCGGCTGGTGAATCCATCCTATCCCGGCGCCTTCATTGGTCGTGGCGTTTCCCGGCTGCTGATGAAGCATTTCACCCAGGTGTGCCATCCCACCGGCATCACCGGACTGGGGCAACTGGCCAGGGGCGAACTGGGCTTGTGGCACGGTGCATCGACCGTAATTTTCTTGCTAATGGATGAACGTGGCACCGGCGACCCCCATCTGGACATCGGCATCACGGGCACCAACATGGTCTTGACCGCGCACAGTTTTGGCCTCGGTACTTGCTGGGTGAGCTTTGCGTCGCTGCTGGCCGTGCATCCCCGATACCGCAAGCTGCTCGGCATCGGCTGGCCCTACAAGCTTGCCACCAGCATTGCCATCGGCTATCCCAAGGGCATTGCCGATGGTTATGTAGAACGGGAAACCCACGAAACCCTGTGGTATGACGCCGACGGGCGCAAGACCATCCATCAATGACCGTGAGGGAGTGAGAGCGATGCAATATCTTTCCGGCAAGGCAAAAAAAATCATTCCCGAAATGGAAACATCCACCTACCAGCGCACGCCATTGCCCACGGATCACTTTCTGATGGGTCGTGTCGAAATCGACAACGATGGCTGCAACGGCTGCGAGCTGTGCGTGCAAGCCTGTCCGGCCAATGCGCTGGAAATGATTGGCAAGAACGCGGTGGGCATGGTGGGCGACAACGCCGGCTGTATCAGCTGTGGCGACTGCATTGCCATCTGCCTGCCACGGGTAATCAGGATCACGCGCTTCCAGCACTATGACGGACGCTATCAGTTCATCGGTCGGGGTGATGCACAGGCACCCAGAAAATTCTGAACGGCTTGAAAAAACCTGTCAGCGCAGGCTTCGGCATTTGGGCCGGTACTGGCTGGGCGGATTGCCGGTCCAGCGCTTGAATGCCCGATAGAAACTTGTCGCATCATTGTAATTCAGCGAATAGGCAATATCGTCCATCAGCAGATCGGGGTCAGACAGGTATTGCACGGCGAGTTCGTATTTCACATCTTCGAGCAGCGTCTTGAAACAGGTATTGAATTCACTGAGGCGACGGCCCAGCGTACGCGGATGCATGTTCAGTTCACTGGCCACATCCTGCAGGCTGGGCAGCGAGGTGGGCCTGGATTTGAGTATTTTCCTGATGCGATCGGGAAAACTGCAGAACTGCTCCATGGATTCCAGCATTTTCTCACACTGGGCTTCGGCCATCTTGCGCGTCAGCGGATCATGGGTCAGCAAGGGTGTATCCATCAGTGAGGCCGGAACAATGATTTCATTGCGTGCACAGCCGAATTCCGGCATCACACCGAACAGTTCCTGGTACAGATGCGCATGGGGCGGGCGCGCAAAACGGAAACGCAGCACGCAGGGCAGTGACGGAAAACCCAGCACGAAGGCAGACACGCTCAGCATCCCGGCAAGAATGCCTTCGATAATGAAATTGGCCATGTCTTCCATGTCATCCAGTGCGACATCAAAATCAAAGACCAGATGCAGATGTGAATCCTGCTGTTCCTCCGTGATCGTCATGATGGAAAAAACCGTCTTGTAATAGCGTTGCGCCAGTTGAAACGCATCCCGTGCCGTGGCGCTGGTGAGCAAGGCAAATCCCATGATGCCATGGGTTCCCACCGACATACTGAGTCCGTAATGAATGGGAAAGGCTGTGTCCGGGATCAGGGTGTTGATGTTGCGGATCATGTGCAGAAACTGGCGGCCATTGAGCGTGGTGGCGCCGCCTTCCAGATGGGATGCCAGCAGCTGCGTATTGGCCAGCACGCGGGAATCGTCGATGCCGAGTGATCGTGTCTGCCGCAATAGTAGCAAGGCATAATTGCTGGCTATCACGGATTCTTCCAGCCGCTGCATTGCATCCCTCTTTCGTTCAAACAAACTGCCGGATGCGAAACCATTTTGCAGACTGGTTGTGCATCCTTATTTTTTTGTCGTCTAGATCCGAGTCTACCTTTACATCGCGTAATGTCAATGTTGTGCGTGTTATACGCTGGCCGAAAAAACAACACAAATCTGCGACCAATCATGACCTGGATCAAAGAATCGTGTTAACAGGAAGCAGCGTCTGTTTGGGTGACCACGCACGGCCCAGCTGAATTGCCTGAACAGACAGGCGGGCTGTCCTCCAGCGCTAGAGTTTTGTCATTTGCGAGCCTTTTTCCGCGTCAAGGGCATTTGCGATAGTTCGGACATGCAGCCGCGCAATCAAGGAAAATGCCATGCTTGTTCCATCATTCATCACCCGTTCCTTCAGGAATTTCTGTTCGCCCGTTGCGCTGGAGCTTTTTCTGGCGCGCGGCGCACTGCGTTTTGCGAGCAACGAAGCCAGAAACGAAGGCGTCACCAATCTGGTCAGAACGCTGGGCGCCACCCTTGCGGCGCGGGATCTGCAATTCCGTCCCGATCGCACTCTGGGCGAAGATCTGGCCATCAAGGCCGCACGCCACGGCAGCAAGCCATATGTCACGTTTGAAGGCGAAGCGTACAGCTATAACCGTATCAACGACCAGGCGGCGCGCATCGCATCCAGCATGAGCGCCAACGGCCAGCAGGAGGGCAGCGCCATCGGCATCCTGCTGCCCAATCTGCCGGCCTATCTGGAAATATTTTTTGCAACGCAACGCATCGGTGCCACGGCAATTCCTATCAACACATCGCTGAAAGACGAAGGGCTGGCCTACATTCTCAACAATGCCGGAATTTCCATGCTGTTCATCACGCACAGCCTGCTTGCCGAAATCGAGCGGATTGCGCCGATGCTGCAACAGCAGCCTGTCATCGTCATCGTGCCCGAAACAAAATCCGAATCGTCGACATCCTGTCCGCAGGGGGCTAGCTATCTCTGCTATGCCCAGGCACTCAGCGAAAAGCCGCAGGCCGAACCGCAGCGCAACGTCCGGCCGGAAACTCCCAGCATGTTGATGTACACCTCCGGCACCACCGGCTATCCCAAGGGCGTGGTGTACACCTACGGCACCTCGCAGGCCAAGATGACGCGCTTTCTGGCCCATCTGCTCATCGAGGAAGACGATATTTATTACACCTGCCTGCCACTGTTTCATGCCAACGCGCTGATCGTGACCGCATTGTCGGTGCTGTATGCCGGCGCCACCCTGGCGCTGTCGCGCAAGTTCAGCGCCCGCAATTTCTGGCGCGAGATCCGCGAAACCCGTGCCACCGCGTTCAACACCCTGGGCACCATGATCGCGATCCTGATGAAACAGCCGGAAGATCCGCTGGATAGCACGCACTGCGTGCGGCGTGTGGTCAGTGCTGCCTGTCCGGCCGTGCTGTGGGAAGGTTTTGAAAAACGCTTCAACGTAAAGCTGATCGAAAGTTTCGGCGCCGTGGATGGTGGCGGCATCGTCACCATGAATGTGGGCAATGCGCCGGTAGGGTCCATCGGCCGGCCGCTGGGCAAGGTGCAGTGGCGCCTGATCGACAGTGGAGGCAACGATGTGCCGGTGGGGCAACCCGGTGAGCTGATCCATTATGCCGGCAAGCAGAAAAGCCGCGCCGTGAATTACTACAACAACCAGCAGGCCAGTGCCGACAAGACTCAGGATGGCTGGGTGCACAGTGGAGACCTGATGTGGCGCGACAAAAGCAATTTTTTGTTTTTTGCCGGCCGCAACAGCGACTCCATGCGATGTGGGGGCGAAAACGTTTCGGCGCTCGATGTCGAGAATGCCGTCAACCGTTTTCCCCAGGTGCTGGAATGCGCGGCCTTCGGCGTGCCGTCGGAACTGGCCGAAGAGGATGTCATGGTGGTGGTGCAGCCACGGGAAGGCTGCACCGTGCAAGCGGCCGAACTGGCGGCATTTCTGGAAGACAAGCTGCCCCGTTACGCACTGCCACGCTATATCCGCATCGTATCCGCCTTGCCGAAAACCGAAACGCATCGCGTCATCAAGCATGTACTGAAAAAGGAAGGCATCACGCCGGACAGCTGGCGGGCGCCGCGACGTTCGTGAGCTGCAACCGATACGCGCAAACAAACTATAACGAAGTCGGGGAGTGAATGATGGAAACCTGTCTGATAAATGAATGTCCACCACTGGCCGAAGATAGCGAATCAGCGCGTGAGTGGCTGTTTCAGGAGCGTTATCCCGAGCTGGCTTTTTATCTGCGCCAGCAACCAGCGCTGGGCAACCGGACCGAGGCGCACTATCGCCGCGTCGTCGAATTCACGCAGCGTTATGTCGCGCCCCATGCGCTCGACATCGAACTGCGCATGATGGAAGACCCGGACTACCTGCCTGCGGACATGCTGAAAAAAGCCTGCGAATACCGCCTGTTTTCGATGATGCTTCCCCGTATGCTGGGCGGCGCCGGCGAACACATCCTCGCGGCATTCATGACCTATGAAATACTGGCAAGCCATTGCGTGGGCATTGCCAACCTGCTGGGTGTGAGCGGGCTGGCGCTGGGATGCGTGCTCGCCACGTTCGATCCTCGTGCGTTGGCATATATCTCGCGCCTGATCACCAGCAACGAACGCAAGGGCATTCCCACTTTCCTGTCCACCTGTGTTACAGAACCGGGCGCTGGTTCCGATGCCGAGGACGCCGATGAATTTGCCCACGCCCAGCTGCGCACCACCGCAAGACGGGTGGAAGGTGGTTACCGTCTCAATGGCAACAAGGTGTTTATTTCCAACGGCAGTCTGGCGGCACTGCATGTGGTGATCGCCTATGACGCGGCTGGCAAGCACCGGCCCGAAGACCTGATGCTGTTTCTGGTGGAAAAAGGCAGCCCTGGACTTTCGATTCCACGCAACGAAAGGAAAATGGGTCAGAAAGTCTGTCCCGCTAGTGAAGTGGTGTTGGAAGAGGTGTTCGTGCCCGATGACAGGGTCTGCCGCATTGGTGCCAGCAAGGCTAATTTTTCCTATGTGGGCATCGCCAACGTGCTGGGGCTGACCCGCGCCGGTGTGGGTGCCTTCGCCACCGGCGTTGCCGAAAATGCCTATCGCACGGCGCTGGCCTATGTGCGCAATCACGATTTTCTGGGCCATCCCATGGAGCAGCAGCAATGGGTGCGCATCGAGCTGGCCCATCTGGCGCGGCGGGCGCAGATCGCGCGTTCCACCTATCTGGGTTCGCTGCTGGCCGTGTGTGCCTTTGGCCTGGGTGAACCGATCACCCGCATCCCGGATTCGCGCATTGCCAACTGGTTGCTCACCCAACCGGGCATTGCCCAGTTGCGCGATGGCCTGATGGCATCAGATGGCGTGGATCAATTATTCAAATGGGTGAGCAGTCGCCAGCAGGCCCATGAGCGCGACACGGTGACAGCCTACGCCGATGTGGCAAAAGTCAGCTGCAGCGAACTGGCCATGGAAAATTGCCAGCACGCGATTTTCCTCATGGGCAAGGACGGCCTGCGGCACGAATACGGCGCGGAAAAATTATTGCGCGACGTAAAGCTGTTGCAGATCTACGAAGGTACCAACCAGGTCAACATGCTCGATTTCGTCAAGCGTCGTCTGGTACGTCAATTCAAATCCCGCTGAAACGAGGAAACCCATGGATACTGAAACACTGACCCTGCTGGGTGAAAGCGTCCTTGCCTGGTGCCGGGAAAACGAAGCCCTGATCCAGGCGCTGGAAACGCAGTCCTGCGATAGCGTACGCCTGGGTGCGCTGTATGAAACGCTGGGCGAACTGGGCCTGACCACGGTGTTGGGCGAAACCGACACCCACGACGAAATCCAGGCCGTGGCGGAAATTGCCTGGCAACTGGCGCGCTATTCCCCCAGCATCGCGGTGATGGTGGTGCAGCAGAATCTGGCGGGCTGGCTGCTGGCGGAAAGTGGCGCGGGCGCAGCGGCTGGCTGGGTGGCGCTGCCACTGTTCGATGCCGTTGCCGAGTG
>JBMOPR010000619.1:0-9698 GCA_049323075.1 Pseudomonadota bacterium | reverse complement strand
TGTCAAAAACGACTTCGACGTTCTCATCGACTTCACTGCGCCGGCCGCCACCGTTGCCAACGCCCGGTTCTGCGCTGCCCACGGCAAGAAAATGGCCATCGGCACCACCGGCCTGAACGACGAACAAAAAGCCGAACTGAAAACCTGCGCGCAAAAAACCGCCATCATGTTCGCCCCCAACATGAGCGTCGGTGTCAACCTCTGCTTCAAGCTGCTGGAAATTGCCGCCAAAGTACTGGGTGACGAAGTGGACATCGAAGTCCTTGAATCCCACCACCGCCACAAGGTGGACTCTCCCTCCGGCACCGCCCTGCGCATGGGCGAAGTGGTGGCCGACGCCCTCGGCCGCAACCTGAAGGAAGTCGCCGTGTACGGCCGCGAAGGCCAGGACGGCCCCCGCAAACGCGAAACCATCGGCTTCGCCACCGTGCGCGCCGGCGACATCGTGGGTGAGCACACCGTCATGTTCGCCGCCGACGGCGAGCGCGTCGAAATCACCCACAAGGCCACCAGCCGCATGAATTTTGCTCGCGGTGCCGTGCGCGCCTGCCGCTGGCTGAACGATCGCGAAGCCGGTCTGTTCGACATGCAGGACGTACTGGGCCTGCGCTGATCTGACCCGGGTCCACAAAGGCGTGGACCTGCCCGGGTCAATCTTATAGAATACGCCCCGATCAGCGCCCCGGTCGGGGCCGGATTCAACCTACCCGCAAATCCTCTGACAGACAGTACTCACGGCTTGGCAGTCCAACTGTATAAAGCCCGCTTCTGTTCGGCCCGGAGTTTTTGTCGCCCCGATGCCAAGAGAGCGCCCAGGTTGCCGGCCAAAACCGTATCAAAATCAGGGCGTTGGAAAAAGCGTCGGAATGTCGCAAAGAATCGCACGTACAAGTTGGCTGTTGTCGTCCGGGTGGTCGCTGCCACCGGGTAGCAGCCATCACAAAAAAGCGGGATGGAGCTACAGGGGCCGTTCCGCTTTTTTGCAACTGGCGCCCGCAGAAATAAAGCACGATCACTGGAGGTTGTCTTGAGCAAACCCGCCATCCTCGCCCTCGAAGACGGCACCCTTTTCCGGGGTGTGTCCATCGGCGCCGACGGGCAATCCGTTGGTGAAGTGGTATTCAATACCGCCATGACCGGCTATCAGGAAATCCTGACTGACCCTTCCTATGCGCGCCAGATGGTGACGCTGACCTATCCCCACATCGGCAATACCGGCGTCAACGATGAAGACGAAGAGTCGCCCCATATCTGGGCGGCGGGCCTGATCATCCGTGACCTGCCCCTGCTGATGAGCAGCTGGCGGGCGCAGAAGACCCTCGACCAGTACCTGCGCGAGAACAATATTCTTGGTATCGCCGACATCGACACCCGTCGCCTCACTCGCATCCTGCGGGAAAAGGGCGCCCAGAACGGCTGCCTGATGGCCGGTGACAATATCGATGAAGCCGCTGCCGTCGCCGCAGCCAAAGGCTTTGCCGGACTGAACGGCATGGACCTGGCGAAGGAAGTGACGGTGAAGGAAGCCTACCGCTGGGACGAAGGTTCCTGGCAGTGGGGCGTGGGCCACAAGGCCGCGCCAAAAGAACGCCCGTTCAAAGTGGTGGCGTACGATTACGGCGTCAAGCGCAACATCCTGCGCATGCTGGTGGACCGCGGTTGCGACCTCACTGTGGTGCCCGCGCAAACCCCGGCCAAAGACGTGCTGGCGATGAATCCCGATGGCATCTTCCTGTCCAACGGCCCGGGTGATCCGGCGCCCTGTGATTACGCCATCAATGCGATCAGGTCGTTCCTGGAAACCGACATACCCGTGTTCGGCATCTGCCTGGGTCACCAGCTGCTGGCGCTGGCCAGTGGTGCCCGCACCATCAAGATGAAGTTTGGCCACCACGGCGCCAACCATCCGGTGCAGAACCTGGATGACAAGACGGTGCTGATCACCAGCCAGAACCACGGTTTCGCGGTGGAGGAAACCACCCTGCCGGCGAACCTGCGTGCCACGCACCGGTCGCTGTTCGACGGCTCGCTGCAGGGTATTCACCGCACCGACAAGCCGGCCTTCAGTTTCCAGGGTCACCCGGAAGCCAGCCCCGGCCCGCGCGATGCCAGTCCGCTGTTCGATCATTTCATCGAACTGATGACAGCCCGCAAGCGCTGATACGGCAGACGGGATAGCAACAAGGTTTAAGAGTTTGAAACGTGCGGCGCCGGATCGGCGCCCAGCGTGACCACCGGAGCACACATGCCAAAACGTACCGACATCAAAAGCATTCTCATTCTGGGCGCGGGTCCGATCGTGATCGGCCAGGCGTGCGAATTCGACTACTCCGGCGCACAGGCCTGCAAGGCCCTGCGGGAAGAGGGTTACCGGGTGATTCTGGTGAACTCCAACCCCGCGACCATCATGACCGATCCTGCCATGGCGGACGCCACCTATATCGAACCGGTGGAGTGGAAAACCGTTGCCAAGGTGATCGAGAAAGAGCGCCCCGACGCGCTGCTGCCCACCATGGGCGGCCAGACCGCGCTGAACTGCGCCCTCGACCTGGCCCGGCACGGCGTGCTGGAAGAATTTGGCGTGGAACTGATCGGCGCCACCCAGGATGCCATCGACAAGGCGGAAGACCGCGAACGTTTCGACAAGGCGATGAAATCCATCGGTCTCGCATGTCCGAAATCCTCCATCGCCCACAGCATGGAAGAAGCGCTGCAGGTGTGCGACATGCTGGGTTTCCCCTGCATCATCCGGCCCTCGTTCACGCTGGGCGGTTCCGGCGGCGGCATCGCCTACAACCGCGAAGAGTTCATGGAAATCTGCGAGCGCGGCCTGGATCTGTCGCCCACCAATGAGTTGCTGATCGACGAGTCGCTGATCGGCTGGAAAGAATATGAAATGGAAGTGGTGCGGGACAAGAAAGATAACTGCATCATCGTCTGCGCGATTGAAAACTTCGATCCGATGGGCGTGCACACCGGCGACTCCATCACCGTGGCGCCAGCGCAAACCCTGACCGACAAGGAATATCAGATCCTGCGCGATGCCTCGCTGGCGGTACTGCGCGAAATCGGCGTGGAAACCGGCGGCTCCAACGTGCAGTTCGGCATGTGCCCGGAAACCGGCCGTCTTGTCGTAATCGAGATGAATCCGCGCGTGTCGCGTTCCTCCGCGCTGGCATCGAAAGCGACCGGCTTCCCGATTGCAAAAGTCGCAGCGAAACTGGCAATCGGTTACACGCTGGATGAACTGCAGAACGACATTACCGGCGGTAGAACTCCGGCTTCGTTCGAGCCGTCCATTGATTACGTCGTTACCAAGATTCCACGTTTCAATTTCGAGAAATTTCCCAAGGCCAAGCCGGTGCTCACCACCCAGATGAAATCCGTGGGCGAAGTCATGGCGATTGGCCGCACGTTCCAGGAATCGATACAGAAAGCCCTGCGCGGGCTGGAAGTGGGCACCTCCGGTTTCGATCCTTTCCTGGACCCGGCGGCGGAAGATTTCCAGGACCAGCTGATCCATCACCTGAAAACCCCCGGCCCGAACCGGATCTGGGTGTTGGGCGATGCGTTCCGCGCCGGTCTGACCATCGAGGAAATCCACGAATACACCAACATCGATCCCTGGTATCTGGTGCAGATCCGTGACCTGATCAATGACGAAGCCACGCTGCAGAAATCGGCGCTGGGCGATCTGACCAAAGACCGCCTGTGGCGCCTGAAGCGCAAGGGGTTCTCCGACGTGCGTCTGGCCAAGCTGCTGGGCGTGAAAGAAAAGCAGGTGCGCAAGCGTCGCCAGGAACTGGGCGTGAAGCCCGCCTACAAGCGCGTCGACACCTGCGCCGCCGAGTTTGCGACCACCACCGCCTACATGTACTCCACTTACGAGGAAGAGTGCGAGGCAGCACCCAGCACCCGTGACAAAATCATGGTGCTGGGTGGTGGTCCCAACCGTATCGGTCAGGGCATCGAATTCGACTACTGCTGCGTGCATGCGGCGCTGGCGATGCGCGAAGACGGTTACGAGACCATCATGGTCAACTGCAACCCGGAAACCGTGTCCACCGATTACGACACGTCGGACCGCCTCTATTTCGAACCGGTGACACTGGAAGACGTGCTCGCCATCGTCGAGATTGAAAAACCCAAAGGCGTGATCGTGCAGTACGGCGGTCAGACGCCGCTGAAACTGGCCCGTGATCTGGAAGCGGCCGGCGTGCCCATCATCGGCACCAGCCCCGACGCCATCGACCGCGCCGAAGACCGCGAGCGCTTCCAGCAGATGATCGAGCGCCTGGGCCTGAAGCAGCCGCCCAACCGCACCGCCCGCAGCACCGAAGACGCCGTGCGTTTCGCCGAGGAAATCGGTTATCCGCTGGTCGTGCGTCCGTCCTACGTACTGGGTGGCCGCGCGATGGAAATCGTGTACAAGGAATCGGAACTGCGCCGCTACATGCGCGAAGCCGTGCAGGTTTCCAACGACGCGCCAGTATTGCTCGACCGATTCCTCGACGACGCCATCGAAGTGGATCTGGATGCAGTGAGCGACGGCCAGCAGGTGGTGATCGGCGGTCTGATGCAGCATATCGAACAGGCGGGCGTGCACTCCGGTGATTCCGCCTGCTCATTGCCGCCCTACAGTCTGGGTCCGGAAATTCAGGATCAAATGCGGGAACAGGCGCGCAAGATGGCCATGGAACTGGGTGTCATCGGTCTGATGAACGTGCAGTTCGCCATCAAGAACAACGAAGTCTATGTGCTGGAAGTGAATCCGCGCGCGTCGCGTACCGTGCCGTTCGTGTCCAAGTGCATCGGTCAGTCGCTGGCGAAAGTGGCGGCGCGCTGCATGGCGGGCCAGACACTGGAAGCGCAAAACTTCACCAGGGAAATCGTGCCGAAACATTTCTTTGTGAAGGAAGCGGTATTCCCGTTCGCGAAATTCCAGGGCGTCGATCCGATCCTGGGCCCGGAAATGAAATCCACCGGCGAAGTCATGGGCTCTGGCGACACCTTCGGCGAAGCCTTCGGCAAGGCCGCACTGGGTGCCGGCGAGCGCTACCCCACCAAGGGCAAGGCATTCATCAGCGTCCGCGAGGGCGACAAGCCGGCCGCTGTAAAGGTTGCGCAGCAGCTGCATGACCTGGGCTTCAAGCTGGTGGCCACGGGCGGAACCTCGCGTCTGATCCGTGATGCCGGCCTGCCGGTGGAATCCATCAACAAGGTGAAGGAAGGCCGCCCCCACGTGGTGGATGCCATCAAGAACCGCGAGATCGACCTGATCATCAACACCACCGAAGGCACCCAGGCGGTCGCGGATTCCTATGAAATCCGGCGCGAGGCGCTGCAGGGCAAGATCTCGTACACCACCACCATCGCCGGTGCCCAGGCCATCTGTGCCGCACTGAGCGTGAAGGCCGAAAAGAACGTCAGACGATTGCAGGATCTGCATGCGGAGTTAGCGAAATGATTCGAGTACCCATGACCGTCGGCGGCGCAACCCGTCTGCAGGAAGAACTGGACCGCCTGAAAAAGGTGGACCGTCCCCGCGTGATCAATTCCATTGCCGAGGCCCGCGCCCACGGTGACCTGAAGGAAAACGCCGAGTACCACGCTGCGCGCGAGGAACAGGGTTTCATTGAAGGTCGTATCGCCGAGATTGAAGCCAAGCTCAGCAATGCCCAGATCATCGACATCACCAAGATCGACAACAAGGGCAAGGTGATTTTTGGTGTGACGCTGGACCTGCTGGACGTGGACAAGGAAGAAGAAAAAACCTACCAGATCGTGGGTGACGACGAAGCCGACATCAAGCACGGCAAGATTTCGGTGAACTCGCCGATTGCCCGTGGTCTGATCGGCAAGTTTGAGGGCGACGAGGTCAGCGTCGACACGCCGGGAGGCACCGTCGTTTACGAAATCCTCAAAGTGAAGCACATCTGAAGCATGGGCCGGAAGCGCAGCACGCGTTTCCGGCTCGCTGCTTTTCCCATTGCGCTGGCATTGATTCGATGATCCGGCTGTCATGAACAAAATCCCGCTCCAACAACAGGAATCTTCAACGCCCCCGGCACAGCCCGGCTATCTGCCTGATGCATTGCAGACGTTGCTGCTGGGTGGGATCTGGTGGTTTGTGCTGATCTGGCTGCCGTTGCTGCAGGCCGAAAATGCTGCTCCCGAACTGGGCGCCGTCGCACCGCTGCTGTTCAAGGTGGAAGGGGTGGTGAGCGCGCTGGTCAGTCTGGTTCTGATCGGATTGCGCATGGCGGCAGGTACAACGATCTGGCGCGAAACGAGTCTGCTGCTCGGCATTGCCGTCTGTGGTGTGACAATGGTGGTATGGGTGACACGCCCGGATACGCTTGCGCCGGATGGTCTGACCTACCCGGCAGCGTTGCAGGGCATACTCGCGCTCGCCTGTTTTCTCGTACGCCGTCCCTCATAAAAAAGCGCCACGGTTGGGGAGCCGTAACGCAAACCGGCATCGGGAAATGCCATTGGGGAAGTGGGTACGGTTCAGAAATCCTGTGGCGGCTGACCCCGCTGCGGACGATTGCGCTGCAGTGTCTCGAATTTCTTCAGCTGCTCCTCGTTGAGCACGGCCTTGATGGCGGTATCGGTTTCCGCCCGCAGAGCCGCCATCTGCTGCATTAGCTTCTGCATCTGCGTCTGGTTGCCCGTGATGATGGTCTCCACCTGTTCCACCTGCTCGTCGGTCAGGTTGAGCGCGCTGGTCAGGTGGGCCAGCATGTTCTCCGGCCCCGGCATGCGCGCCAGTGCCGACAGCGAAAACAGTCCGATCATCAGTAATGCCAGTGCGTATTTCATGTCTGCTTCCTTTTGAGTGATTTGCATGGGAGGCAGTATGCGGATGCATCGCGCAGCAAATTCACACCGATTGTGCAGCGAATGTGAAGCTTGCGACGGAGTGCGATTCGGGGTCAGCCGTGTTCCGGTTCCTCGTACTTGTAGCCGACGCCGTACACGGAGCGGATGACATCGGCGCCAGCGTTGGCCGCCGCCAGTTTCTTGCGCAGCTTGGTGATGTGCGAATCGATGGTGCGGTCGCTGACGATGCGCTGGTCGGTGTAGATGCGATCCATCAGCTGGTCGCGGGTGAAAATGCGGCGCGGTTCGTTGGCCATGGTTTCCAGCAGACGGTATTCCACCGCCGTCAGTTCCAGTGCAACACCCAGCAGGGTGGCGCTCATGGATTCCGGCCGCAGCACCAGCGCCTTGCTTGTCGGCGATGCGTCCTGCGCACCGGCGCGCCGCAACACTGCCTTCACCCGCGCAATCACTTCGCGCGGGCTGTAGGGTTTGCAAACGTAATCATCCGCGCCCAGTTCCAGTCCCAGCAGGCGATCAATTTCCTCCACTCTGGCGGTAGTCATGATGATGGGCACTGCGCTGCGGGCGCGGATTTCGCGACAGATGGTCAGGCCATCCTTGTTCGGCAGCATCAGGTCCAGCAGGATCAGGTCCGGATGAAATGCGGCGACGATGTCCTGCACCAGTGCGCCATCCTCAACAACGCGGGTGACGAAATGGTGATGACGCAGGTAATCATCCAGTACGTCCGCCAGTGCCTTTTCATCTTCGACGATCAGGATTTTTGGTTGTTGGGTGCTGCTATTCATGAGGCCACCTGCGTCAGTGGGATGCGAACGGTAACGGCCAGTCCGCCCAGGGTGCTGTCCGTTGCCACGATACTGCCGTTGTGGGCTTCGGCGATGGTCTGGCACAGGCTCAGGCCCAGCCCGGCACCACCGGTATTGCGGTTGCGTGAAGACTCGGCGCGAAACAGCCGCTCGAACAGGCGCGATTGCACCGACTTTTCCACGCCTGGCGCTGAATCCTCCACGCAGATCACCGCAGTCTGGTTTTCCGCGCGGATGTGCACGCGCACCTGTCCGGGCGCTGTGGTGTATTGCAGGCTGTTTTGCAGCAGATTGGCGAACAGCTGGGTCAGCCGCTGCTGATCGCCCAGTACCGGCAATGAGCCGTTGCATTGGTCCTGCACCGTCAATTCCAGCGCGGCCTGTGCAAACTGCGGCTGCATGGAGTTCACCAGTGTTGTTGTCAGTTCGCGCAGGTCCAGCAACTGTTTGCGGTACGACAGTGCGCCGATATCCGCCAGCGACAACTCATACAGGTCATGCACCAGATTCGACAGTCGCATCACCTGCTCATGCAGGCGCTGGACCGCACTGGCATTCAGCGGCCGCACACCATCCTCGATGGCTTCCAGTTGCGCCCGCAGCGTGGCAATCGGCGTGCGCAATTCGTGGGAAATATCCGCCACCATGCGCCGGCGTGCGTGCGCCGTTTCCTGCAGCGTCCGGCCCAGATCGTTCAGGTGCAGCGCCAGCTGGTTCAGCTCGTCATTGCCGCCGGGCGCAATGCGATGTTCGTAATTGCCTGCGCTCAGCTGGCGCACCTGCTCCACCAGCCGGTTGATGCGTTTCACCAGCAAGGATGCCAGCGGAAACGCCATCAGCAGTGATACCGCCAGCGCGATCAATGCCATGAAAATAAAATTCTGCGATTGCGACGCGGCAAATTCCTGGTCAATCAATTCCTGCGGCACTTTTTTCGGCTCGATGCCGACATAGCCCACCAGCGTGTCGCCGCGCATCAGCGGACGCAGACGGTTGTCGGCGCGCTCGCGGTAAAAGCCGGCCAGTGGTTGACGGTTGGCGTCCAGAATAAAAAAACGAAAGCGCGGATCGCGCCGGGGCGGCGGTTCGTGGAAATCATCCGGTGGCGGAGGCGGGTGGCGGCCATCGTGCCCCGGAAAACTGTGGCCGGGTCGCGGAAAATCCCGCACGCCATCCATCAGTTGCTCCGCCATGCCCGGCTGCAGCAGTGATTGCCAGTCTGGCGCTTGTGCCAGCCTCTGCTCCAGCGTCGAGCCGATAACATCCAGCCGCTTCTGATCCACCCGCTGGATGTAACTCAGAAAGCCGCGATCGAAACTCCACTGAAACAGCGCCAGCATGCTCACTGCCAGCAATGCGCTCGACAGCAGAAACGCCAGAAACAGTTTATTGCGCAGGGAAAACATAATGGCCTTGGGTGATTGCTACCTAAGGCCAGTATAGGAAGGAATTGTGCAAGAATTTGCGGGAAAGGCCGGGGGAGGTCAGAGGGCCTGGAACCGCGTCAGGTTCGACAGTTTCGGATTCTGCTTTTTCGCCGGCCGGTACAGCACCGCCACCTTGCCGATCGTCTGCACCAGCTCGGCACCGGTCTGCTCCACCACCTCGGCAATGATCAGCTGCTTGTCGTCGCGCTCCGCCACGTTGATCTTCAGCTTGATCAGCTCATGGTCCTCCAGCGCCCGCTCCAGCTCCGTCAGCACGCCCTCGGAAATACCTTTCTCCGCGATGATCACCACCGGCTTCAGGTGATGTGCAATCGTGCGGAAACGTTTTTTCTGGTCGGAAGAAAGGCTCATCGGTTCTACCTGTGCGGACGGGATTCGAGGGCGCGTATTCTAAACCTGCCGGCGCGGAATTGTTACCCGCAACGGCGGATATTCAGGCAAAATACCGGGTCCGTAATTCGCAAACTTGACCGAGGTAGTGGCGTGTCCCGTTCCAAAACCAGCAAAGGCTGGCTGCGCGAGCATTTCGACGATGTGTACGTCAAAAAGGCCCAGCAGGACGGCTATCGTTCCCGCGCGGCCTACAAGCTCC
>JBMOPR010000618.1:0-9741 GCA_049323075.1 Pseudomonadota bacterium | reverse complement strand
CGTGTCGAAGCGCAGAGCGGCTTGCATACTTGACGACGAATCCCACCCGCCCGGACGTGCTCTGCGGAGGCCATCATGCTCACACGCCTACCCCCGGAAGTCGGTTGCTGGTACGAAAATACCGAGCAGCGCAGCCTGTTTGAAATCGTATCCCTCGACGAAGACGAAAAAACCATCGCCATCCAGTACTTCGAAGGCGAGATCGAGGAAATGGAACTGGAAGCGTTCATGCAGCTGCCCCTGCGTACCGTCGAACAGCCCGAAGACTGGGCCGGCCCCTATGAAGTGGACCGCGAAGACCGTTTCGAAAGCGACTTCGATTCCATCGGCGAAGAAAACGCTGAACTGCTGGAATTCGACGAATCGGACACCCTGCACATCGTCGACGATTTCTGAGCATGCCGGTCTCCCGTCTTCCCCGGCCATGCCACCAACCGGCGTGATGAACCGATTTCCCCACGTAAACAGCACCTTCCCATTCCGCGCCAAACTGTATATAGTTTCAGTCCTGTATAAAAAAACAGTTAACAGGACGCGAGGAACATGGAAAAGCTCACCAAACGCCAGGCCGAAATTCTTGCCCTGATCCGCCAGCATATCGATGAATCCGGCATGCCACCCACCCGCATGGATATCGCCGCCACCTTTGGTTTCAAATCGCCCAATGCCGCCGAAGAACACCTGCGCGCGCTGGAACGCAAAGGCGTGATCGAAATGGTGCCCGGTGCTTCCCGGGGCATCCGCCTGGTGGGTGTGGAAGATGAAGAACCCGGCCTGCCCATCATCGGCCAGGTAGCCGCGGGCCATCCGGTGCTGGCGCAGGAAAACGTGCTGGGCTACTGCGAAGTCGAACCGCGCTTCTTCAAACCGAAGGCAGATTATTTCCTGAAGGTGAAGGGGTTGAGCATGAAGGATGCCGGCATTCTGGAAGGCGACCTGCTGGCCGTGCACAAAACACGGGAAGCACAGCGCGGCCAGATTGTGGTGGCGCGCATTGGCGACGAAGTGACGGTGAAGCGGTTCGACCGCAAGCGCAACAAAATCCTGCTGTTACCGGAGAATCCGGATTTCGAGCCGATTGAAGTGGATCAGAACAGTGGCGATTTTGCGATTGAAGGACTGGGTGTGGGAGTTATCCGCAGCGGCCTGTGAGGTCGCTGTGAATCGCAAGGCGCAGGATGTTGAAAAACAGATGGATGAGCAGCCTCACCACGAACGGTCAGCTCACTCAGTGCAGCATGCCCGACACGTCATCATACTCATCCATCGACAGGTCATGCCGTTCCTCATGGGCTTCCAGCACATGACCGTACACTTCCCCCACAGCCTGAACCCCTGCTCCCACCATCGCCTTGCCGATCTCCAGGGAGTATTCCGACAGCAGCACGCGCACTTCCGGTGAGAACCTGATATTGACCAGCGGCTCCCCCGTTCCATCGGCGCGACGCAGCACGATTTCACCAGAAGGCAGCTCAACTATTTCCAACAGAGAAGACATTCGCCGACCTTTTCAACGGAAGTATCTGAGGCAGTTAAGGAAATGCATTTTTCGCGGGAAAAACAGCTGAAAATTCCTGTCCTGACACCGCTGCTCCAGACCACATAATGGCCGCTGATACTATCACGTCGCTACAGGGCGGCACAGAAAAACAGGCCGCATTCACGATATAATTTTTCTACCACTCACCCATCGTCTGCCTGGTTTCCTCTATCAACTCGCGAAGATTGTCATGCCAATCAGAAAGTTGCAGCAGATCATCTTCTTCCGCCACAACCCGCACCTCGATCGCGTTCAGATTGACCGGCGCCTTGGCCACTGTGGTGGCAGCGGGATCCACATCCTGCACGCGATGCCAGGCCTGCAGCATCCGGTTCAGCCACCCACCCGGTAATGATTGCAGCTGCAGCAGACGATCCAGTTCCGGAATGGATTTGCCTTCGTCCTGCGCCTCTGCCAGCAACTGCTGCAGTGGCATGCCGGCACGAAACGTGACGCCGTAGGATTGCGCCACTTCCCAGATCAACGCCTCATAGGCACCCATCAGGTGAAAAAGGCAGGATTCGCGGTGCGCTGCCAGTACCGCCTTGCGATTGAGCAGACGTTCGTCTTTGTCCGCATTTTCAATAGCTTCCAGATAAAAAGCGGCGAAATAACGTTTTTGATTGGCTTTGCCGGGCTTGTACTTGGCCATGCGGAGATACACCTGGGGAAAAAGAGCGACCATTTTACGCAGCGGCGGTGATGGCGCATAGCGGCGATTTTCCGATCCTTATCTATACTGAAAGAAGGTCTTTTACATCAAATGATTGTTTTTGAAGTCGTTTCCTTCGCAGTTGCCCAGGTGATGCAATGCTGAAACTGTTCTGGCCAGCCATGTTCATCATGAACCGGCTCCAATATACCTATAAATTTACGTTGATCAGCGTGCTGTTTACCTGCCCGATTGCACTGTTGAGCTACCAGCTCTGGAACCAGCTGGAACACGATATCCGCACAACTTCACATGAAGTCGAAGGCATTCATCTGATCCAGTCCCTGCAGGAACTTGGCATCAGCGCCAGCGAATACCGCGACATGATGATGGCCTATAACTACGACCGTTCCGACGAAACCGCCCAGAAAATCGTGCGCGCCAAAGCGACTGTGCGCGAGCAGTTGGAAGCGCTGGAAGCCGGTTTCCAGAATAGCCCGCTGCTGCTGCAGAATCATCGCGACCGCATCGACGCAGCCTGGAAGCAATCCATGAAGGAGGATCTGGGTTCCGCGCTGATGCTGCGCGACTACATGGCCTCATACGGCGCGCTGGGCATCGAAATCGACGCACTGGTGATCGAACTTGCCAAGATGAGCGGCCTCTCAGCCGACAGCGATCCGCAGCTGAATGCGGAAATCACGCTTTACCTGGAAGATTTGCGTGCGCTGATGCGCACCACCAGCCGTCTGCGGGGCTACGCCGATAACACGCTGAACACCGCCTTCATGGACAGCGGCAACCTGGGGGAAGTGGAAACCATTTATGCCGATACTAATACGGCGCTGACCCGCACCCTGGAAAACACATCCCGTCTCACCAAAGCCCACCCGGGGCATCCACTGGAATCCATGATCAAGACCACCAGTGAAGGCGTTGGAAAAATTCTGCAGATGGTGAACGAACAGTTGATCGAAGCCTATGAAGACAAGATGACCTGGAAAGATTTCCATCGGACAGCCACCGATAACCTGCAGGGTCTGGTCCAATCCGCCGATTACATTCTGGAACGCGCCCACAGCACCGTGCAGGCACGTCTGCAGGAGAAGGAAACCAATCGCGTGGTACTGATCGTGAGCCTGCTGTTCCTGCTGGCACTGATCACCTATCTGTACCTCGGTCTCTATATCAGCCTGCGCATGAGTATTTCCCAGGTGGTGGACAGCGCCGCCAAAGTGGCCAACGGCAACATGACCATCAATCTGAAAAATGTGAGCCAGGATGAATTCGCCATCCTGACCCAGAATTTCAACTCGATGGTGGCGCAGATGCGCACGCTGATCACTTCGGCCCGAGGCAGCAGCGATCTCACCGCCAACCGGACCGAGCAGGTGCAGGCGCTGGCGCATCTGAACAGCGAACTGGTGAAGCAGCAAACCGAAGAAACCCGCAAGATCAATCGTGCCATGGAGGAAATGACAGCGGCATCGTCAGAAGTGGCACGGGAAGCGGAGTACACCGCCAATGCGGCCCAGGATGCCAATGAGCATGCCCGCGAGGGCCAGGCGCTGATCGGGTCCGCGCTGCAAAGTTTTGAGGATCTCACCCGCCGCATCAATACGTCGATGCATGTAGTGGAACGGCTGTCGGAGCACAGTCGCGGGGTGACCACCATTCTTGCGGTGATCAAGGGCATCGCGCAGCAGACCAATCTGCTGGCGCTGAATGCTGCCATCGAAGCGGCCCGCGCAGGCGAGCAGGGTCGCGGATTCGCCGTGGTGGCGGACGAGGTGCGCACGCTGGCCCAGCGCAGCCACGAGGCCACGGTAGAGATCGATGGCGTGCTGGGCAAGATCCAGTCCGGTGTGGAGGAAGCGGTGAACGCCATGAAGGTGAGCGTGGATGTCACCAGCTCATCCGTCAGCTCGGCCCGCTCACTGGGCCAAAAACTGGATGAAATACTCGACGGCGTCACCAGTATCAACGACCGCACCCGCTCCATTTCCGCTGCCGCGCTGGAGCAGACCGAATCGGTCAATCATGTGCGAATGAGCGTGCAGGAAATCGATTCCCGTGGCGGAGAAGCCGCTGAAGCGGCCACCAACACCCTGCGCTCGATCCAGGAAATGCAGCAGGCGGTGGCGCAGCTGACCGAGCAACTCCGGCGGTTCAACGTTTAACAGGTTGTTGAAAGTCGATTGCGCTTACGAATATTGCATAAAAAAACGGAGCCATGACCGGCTCCGTTTTTTTATGCGTGTGAATCAGCACACAGGGGGATTTACTTTTTGGCAGCGGCTTTCTTGGTCGTGGTCTTTTTGGCTGCCTTTTTGGGCGCTGCAGATTTTGCTCCCGTTTTCTCCACCGTGTCACCAGCGGCCTTTTTGCCCGCCGGAGCCTTTTCGCCACCCGCCTCGCTTTTCGCCAGCCACTTCATGCCGTTGAAGGTCGCCACCCAGCCCGTGGGCTTGCCGTCCTGCTCTGTCATGACGTACTGCGATTTGCTCTTGCGGCTGAAACGCACAATGGCACGATTGCCGGCCGGATCGGTTTCCGGCGCATCCAGCAGGTAGTGGTATTTCTCGTCGATCCTGTCCGCCACGGATTTCAGCTCGTCCACGTAAGGCGCTCGGGTCTCGCGGTGCTTGGGGAACTGGCTCGCGGCCATGAACAGGCCCGAGGCGCCATCCCGCAGCAGAAAGAAATCGTCGGTCTTCTCGCAACGCAGGTGCGGCATCGGAATCGGCTCGGCCTTGGGCGGCGCCACCTCACCATTGCGCAGCAGCTTGCGGGTGTTGCCGCACTCTGCATTGGTGCAGCCGAAATACTTGCCGAAGCGGCCGGTTTTCAGCTGCATGTCAGAGCCGCACTTGTCGCACTCCACGATGGGGCCGTCGTAACCCTTGATCTTGAAATTGCCCTGCTCGATTTCGTAGCCGTCGCAGTCCGGGCTGTTGCCGCACACATGCAGTTTGCGTTTTTCGTCGATCAGGTAATTTTCCATCGCCGTGCCGCATTTCTTGCAGCGGTGCTTTTCCCGCAGCGCGCGGGCTTCGCTTTCCTCGTCGTCCGTATTGATGGACTCGTGTCCGGGAATCAGATTGATGGTGGCCTTGCAGCGCTCTTTCGGCGGCAAGGCGTAGCCGGAGCAGCCCAGGAACACACCGGTGCTGCCGGTGCGGATCATCATGTTGCGGCCGCACTCGGGACACTTGATGCTGGTTTCCACCGGCGGATTGGCGCGCATGCCTTTGGCGTCGGAGCCGGCCGCTTCCAGTTTCTGGCGGAAATCGTCGTAAAACTCGTCCAGCACCTGCTTCCAGTTGAGCTTGCCCTCAGCGATCTCGTCGAGCTGCTCTTCCATCTTGGCGGTGAAGCCGTAATCCATCAGGTTGTTGAAATTTTCATTCAGGCGATCGGTGACGATGTCGCCCATTTTCTCGGCGTAGAAGCGGCGGTTTTCCAGCTTGACGTAGCCGCGCTCCTGCACCGTGGAAATGATCGACGCGTAAGTGGACGGCCGGCCGATGCCGCGCTTTTCCAGTTCTTTTACCAGGCTGGCTTCAGAATAACGCGCTGGCGGCTTGGTGAAGTGCTGGCTGTGGTCGAGCTGTTTCAGTTGCAGCGTTTCGCCCACTTTCACGTCAGGCAGTTCGATGTCCTCGTCGGATTTCTTGCTGCCAGGCATGTTCACGATCAGATGGCCATCAAACTGCAGAATGCGGCCCTTGGTGCGCAGCTCGAAATCGCCAGCCGTGACCGACAGGTTGGTACTCATGTATTCCGCCGCCGGCATCTGGCAGGCCACGAAGCGCTTCCAGATCAGGTCGTAGAGCTTCTGTGCATCCTGCTCCAGACCGCTCACATCCTTGGCCAGCAGGGCGACATCGGTTGGACGGATCGCCTCGTGGGCCTCCTGCGCACCTTCCTTGCTGGAATAGAGCTGCGGGTTTTCCGGCACGTAACGCTTGCCGTACTTTTTCTCGATATAGTCGCGGCAGCTGTTCAGCGCATCCTGGCTCAGGTTGGTGGAGTCGGTACGCATGTAGGTGATGTAGCCGGCCTCGTACAGGCGCTGGGCCATCATCATGGTTTTCTTCACACTGAAGCCCAGGCGGGTGCTGGCGGCCTGTTGCAGCGTGGACGTGGTGAACGGCGCGGCAGGACGGGACTTGGTGGGCTTGTCTTCGCGGCCGGTGACTTTGTAAGCCTGCTTCTGCAGCAGCGCCAGCGCCTTTTCCGCATCGGTCTGGTTGGTGGGGCGGAATTCATTGCCACCCTGCTTCGCCACCTGCAGGCGCAGATCGATATTTTTGCCGGTCAGCGTGTCGGCGAAAATTTCCCAGTATTCTTCGGGAATGAAGGCGCGGATTTCCCGCTCCCGCTCCACGATCATTTTCACCGCGACGGACTGCACCCGGCCGGCGGACAGGCCACGGGCGATCTTGGCCCACAGCAGCGGCGACACCATATAACCCACCACCCGGTCGAGGAAGCGACGGGCCTGCTGGGCGTTGACGCGGTTTTCATTCACCACGCCGGGTTTGGAAAAGGCTTCCTTGATGGCGGTCTTGGTGATTTCGTTGAACACCACGCGCTTGTAGCGGGACTGGTCACCGCCGATGACTTCCCGCAGGTGCCACGCAATGGCCTCCCCTTCGCGGTCCAAGTCCGTTGCCAGGTAGACGGTGTCGGCATCCTGGGCCAGGCGTTTCAGTTCAGCGACGACTTTTTCCTTGTCCGGCAGGATCTGGTAGTTGGCGCGCCAGCCGCCTTCCGGGTCCACGCCCATGCGGGTGATCAGGGCTTCACGGGCCTGTTTGGTCTTGTACTGGGCCTTTTCCTTCTCGTCCAGCTTGCGGGTCTTGGCGGCCTTCTGGGCGCGCTCCTTGGCATCGACGGCGTTCTTGCCGCTACCACTGGTGGGCAGGTCGCGCACGTGGCCGACGCTGGATTTCACCACGAAATCCTTGCCCAGGTATTTGTTGATGGTTTTCGCCTTGGCGGGCGACTCCACGATGACCAGTGATTTTCCCATAATGTCTTTACCAACCGTCCTGAATCTGAGATGCCGAAAATTCGCTGCGTCAAAAGGGCGACATATATAAGAGGTGCTGCGCTCCCGGTCAAGCAACCGTTGCCCGGCCCGGTATTTTTGCCGGCTGGGCACCCCATCCGTCCCGTTATGGGGCAAAATTTTGCGATCAACGGATGATCAGTGGCTTATCGCCGGAATTTCAACAAGTTAGATGCTAATACCGAAAGCGGCAAGTTTCCTAAGTGTTGTCGTGCATTTGCGTTTTCGCCATTGGCCAAAATAATTAACCCTCACGATGACAAGAATGAACGAGGTTTTGCATGAGGATTCACCCGCTGTTCCGCCTGTCCTGGACCCTGCTGACCCTGCTTCTGCTGCACACGCAGGCGCAGGCGGCCAACAACCCGTCCGTGGTGCTGCGGGACATCCACTCCGCCCAGCTGATCCTGCAGGCGGCCGCCTCCAGCTTCCACCGCTACCAGGGCGCCGAGGGTGATCCCCGCCAGCTGAAAGTGCTGAATGCGGACCTGCTGGTGCTGAAGGATTCGTTGCGGGCGGTATTCCAGGATCTGGCGGATCTGGGCATGACCAGCGAGCTGACCCAGCTCAAAGGCCACTGGCAGGAAGCGGCGCGCAACCTGAATACGGCCGTCAGTGCCATCGGCGGCAAGGGCTTTGCGGAAGGCCAGGTGGTGAACGACTACCTGCGCAACAATCACAAGGCCGCGACGGACCTGCGCAACGCCTACGCGGCGGTAGTGAAGCTGACAGGAGTGCCAGTGAATCCCACCGTGCAGGCTCTGCGCGACCAGACCCTGCTGATGCAGGAACTGTGCACCCTGTATCTGGAATTGAGCTATGCCACCTACGCGTACACCTACCGCGCCGAACTGGGTGACAAGGACACCCTGGACCAGATGGCGATGCGCTTCCGGCGCGGCCTGGACCAGCTGCAAGTACCCGCCACCGGCAACCTGCCCGCCCAGCTGGCGGACGCCCGCGCCAAGTGGCAGTTCCTGGAGAAATCCTTCCTGCAGTACAACGAGAAATCCGTACCCTATCTGGTGCTGAAGTTCGGCCCGGTGATCATCAGCAACCTGCAGCAGATGACGGCCACGCTGGACCCTGCCTGAACGGGGCAGCCAGCCCGCGCCGTTTTACACCGTGAGCAGTTCCTGCAACTGCCGGCAGACGGCTTCCACCTCTGCCAGATCGCCCTTCTCGTTCCACACCAGAGAGGCGCTGCGGGGCCCCAGTTCCAGCGCCAGGAAATCCGGCGACTGCGCCGCGTGCCAGCGGGCCAGCAGCGCGTCGACGGCCGGTACGGGGGTCTGGCGGATATCCTGCGCTTCCCACACCAGTTCCCCCTGCGGCGTCCTGCGCTGCACCCACTTGCCCTTGACGGACGGCCCGGTCTGCTTCTCCTCCGCCACCAGCTGGTAGCGGGCCCAGTCGTGGTCCGCCAGATGGAGATTGCGTTCCAGCGTGGCGGCATAGACCGGATCACGCCGCAGGAAAAGCGGCTGGATCTTGACCCGATGCTGCTGCGCCACCGCGCGAATGCGCGCCAGACGCCGCTCGCGGGGCGATGGCCGCAGCATCAGGATGGGACCGACGATGAACAGCATCGATACGGCAATAATGATCCAGATGGTCATGATGAATACGCTCCGACTGTGCAATCTTGACCGGCAACAAGACACATCCGTCGCCGGCCTTGCATTATGCAAAGGACGCATTATCTAATAGCCAACATCATTTCCCTAACAGAAGGACTGTTTTATGGGCCAATACACTCATATTCTGCTGGCCGCCGACTTCAACCAGGAATCGGACATCGTGGTGAAGCGCGCCAAGGCACTGGCCGGCACGTTCGGCGCGAAGCTGAGTCTGGTGCATGTGCTGGAGCCGATCTCGATCGCCTACGGCGGCGAATTCCCGGTGGACCTGGGTGACCTGCACAAGGAACTGGAAAAGCAGGCCCAGACCCAGCTGGCAGCCCTGGGGGATCAACTGGGCGTGGCGGCAGAGAACCGTTACCTGGAAGTGGGCATCACCGAGAAGGAAATCCTGCGGGTAGCCAAGGCCCATGGCGTGGACCTGATCGTGATGGGCAGCCACGGCCGCCATGGCCTGGCACTGCTGCTGGGATCGACGGCCAATGCCGTGCTGCATCACGCCGACATCGACGTGCTCGCCGTGCGCGTCAGCGCGAAGAAAAAGTAACGCGACAGAACGGCAATCAGTAGAACGAGCGCTCGCGATCCGACTCTGGCTGGATGGCGGGCGACACCGACTCGTCTGTCATGATGGGGCGGATACGCTGCAACTGCGCCTCCAGCGAATAACTCACGCTGGACGACAGGTTGAAGAAACTCAGCAGCGCCTTCAGGTTGGAATCGCTTTCACACGCCTTGTGCACCCGCTGCCAGAACGCCTGGTTCAACGTCTGCAATTCCTCGTTGATGCTGATCAGGCCCTGCAGATCCCAATCGGGCCGCATGCCTTCCC
>JBMOPR010000617.1:736-9798 GCA_049323075.1 Pseudomonadota bacterium | reverse complement strand
GCTGTCCTTGATCAGTTTCACCAGCTTTTTTGCCTGATCCGATTCCAGCCCCTGTCGCAGGGTGACCTTCTGACGCGCTTCCGCCAGATTGATTTCCGGATCGGCCTTGTCCAGGCAGCGGATGTCGATACCACGCTTGATCAGTTTGTTTTCCAGGATGTCGAGCAGCTGGCGCAGATGGAAATCGGCATCGCCAACGACGGTGACCACGTTCTTGTCCAGTTCGAACTTGGCCTTGGTGCCCTTGAAGTCGAAGCGGTTCTCGATTTCGCGGTTGGCCTGGTCGACGGCGTTGGTGACTTCATGCAGATTCAGTTCGGAGACGATATCGAAGGAAGGCATGGGGCAGGTCCTGTCTGGTTTTTCCGGCCATGGTAAACGATCCCCCGCAGGCTGGGTAGCGGCTATACTGTGCCGAAAGCGAGGGGTGCATGCATGTTCAAACTGTTCGTGAAACTGATGATGCTGGCGGTGGTACTGGCACTGGCGGGGCCATTCTTTCTGCACGGTCCGGACGGCCGGCCGCTGCTGACGCTGGACGATCTGAAGTTGCCCAAATTCGACTTGCCGGCATTACCGGCGGCCGCACCGGCTGACGGCAAGCCCGCTGCCGACCCGCAGCAGTGGATCCAGTGGAGCGATCGCTCCGGCAGCACCACGCTCAACCCGGACCGGCTCACCCGCGAACAACTGGCGGTACTGGACATCAAGGCCCAGGACAACATCTTCTACCGCTGGCAGGATGCCAATGGCGTGTGGCAGTTCAGTACACTGCCCAACCGCAACACGCTCAACCTCGTGGTGCGCACCGACCCCAATGCCAATGTGCTGCAGAGCATGTCGCAGGACGATATCGACCGCGCCTTCGGCCGGCAAAGTGCCAGCACCCAGGAAAACAGCATCACCAAGAACAATCCCCTGGCCAGCGGCAAGGGCCTGGAAGGCAGCCTGCTGCCGGTTCCCACCACCGTGCCGGTGACGGAAATTCCCAAATTGATCGAACAGGCCAAGGACGTGCAGAAAATAATGGAGCAGCGGGTGCAGCAGATGGATCAGCAGACCCGCTGAACGGAGCCGGCGCAGAAGGCCGGCTCCGACGTGCTTCAGGACTTGGTCGGCTTGCCGATGATGCCTTCCTCATCCAGCGTCTTCAGCGGAATGTGCCGGATATCCTTGCCCTTCACCAGATAGATCACCTGCTCGGCGATGTTGCGGGCGTGATCACCGATCCGCTCCAGCGCACGCAGGCTCCACATCACGTTCAGCACACGCTTGATGAAACGTGGATCTTCCATCATGAAAGTCACCATCAGGCGCATGGCGGATTCATATTCCATGTCCACCGCCTTGTCTTCGCGCACCACCGACAGCGCCATTTCCACATCGAAACGGGCGAAGGCGTCCAGCGCGTTGCGCAGCATGGAGCAGACATGGGTGCCGATATGGCGCACTTCGATATAACCGCGCGGAATCGCCCCTTCCTCCGACAGCCGGATCGCCATCTTGGCTATCTTGCTGGCCTCGTCGCCCACCCGTTCCAGATCAGTGTTGGCCTTGGTGGCAGCCACCAGCAGACGCAAGTCACTGGCCGCCGGCTGGCGCAGGGCGATGATGCGGGTGCATTCCTCGTCGATGCGCAGCTCCATGCCGTTCACCTGTTTTTCATTGCTGATGACTTCGGACGCCAGCCCGCTGTCACCTTCCACGAGCGCCTGCACCGCATCGCTCACCTGTTTTTCCACCATGCCGCCCATCGCCAGGATGTGACTGCGCACTTCTTCCAGATCCGCGTTGAACTGCCGGGAAATGTGGTGTGTGTATTCTTCGCTGGTCATGTCGATTCTCGCTTGGTTCGCGCCCGGGTTGTCCTGGTATCAATTCCGCTGTGGAGCAGGGCTCAGCCGTAACGGCCGGTAATGTAGTCTTCGGTTTTCTTCTCGCTGGGATTGGTGAACAGCGTGTCGGTGTCCTTGTACTCGATCAGATCGCCCAGGTACATGAATGCAGTATAGTCCGACACCCGCGCCGCCTGCTGCATGTTGTGCGTGACGATCACGATGGTGTAGCGCTCTTTCAGCTCATTGATGAGTTCTTCCACCTTCAGCGTGGAAATCGGGTCCAGCGCGGAACAGGGTTCGTCGAGCAACAACACTTCCGGCTCCACCGCGATGGTACGGGCAATCACCAGACGCTGCTGCTGACCACCGGACAGACCCAGCGCGTTGTCGTTGAGGCGGTCCTTCACTTCTTCCCAGATCGCCGCGCCTTTCAGTGCCCACTCCACCCGCTCATCCAGAATGCGCTTTTTGTTGATGCCCTGGATGCGCAGGCCGTAGGCCACGTTTTCATAGATGGTTTTCGGGAACGGGTTGGGCTTCTGGAACACCATACCGACGCGGCGGCGCAGGTCGGTGACATCCACCGAGCGTTCGAAAATGTTCTGTTTCTCGAACAGGATCTGGCCTTCGGTGCGGCAGATGTCCACCAGATCGTTCATGCGGTTGAAGCTGCGCAGCAACGTGGACTTGCCACAGCCACTGGGCCCGATGAAGGACGTGACGCGCTTCTTCGGAATCTTCATGTTGATGCCGTGCAGTGCGCGCTTTTCACCGTAAAAAAGTTTGAAATCCTGCACGTCGATGCAGATTTCCTCGTTGGCCAGGGAGCGGGTGCCGCCCCCGGCTGGCTTCACCGCCTTGGTCATGCTGTGGCTGCGTGTGGGATTTTCTGCCGCGGTCATGGTGTCACCTTGTCCGAGTTTCATCGTTGGTTCTGTCATTGGTTGTCTCCACTCGCGCCGGATCAGTTTTCCAGTTCGCGGTATCTCTCCCGCAGACGGTTGCGGATCAGAATGGCGCTGAGGTTCAGCACCACGATCACCGCCACCAGCAGGAATGCGGTTGCATACACCAGCGGACGGGCCGCTTCGACGTTGGGGCTCTGGAAACCCACGTCATAGATATGGAAGCCCAGGTGCATGAATTTGCGCTCCAGGTGCAGGAACGGGAAGTTGCCATCCAGTGGCAGGGTGGGCGCCAGCTTGACCACGCCCACCAGCATCAGCGGTGCCACCTCGCCCGCAGCGCGGGCAATGGCAAGAATCAGTCCGGTCATCATCGCCGGGCTCGACATCGGCAGGATGACTTTCCAGAGCGTCTCGAACTTGGTGGCACCCAGGGCCAGGGAACCTTCGCGGATGGATTTGGGAATCCGCGTCAGGCCTTCCTCGGTGGCCACGATCACCACCGGCAGCGTCAGCAGCGACAGCGTGATCGACGCCCACATCAGGCCCGGAGTACCAAAGACCGGCGCCGGCGAGGCTTCCGGATAAAACAGGCTGTCGATGCTGCCGCCCATGAAATACACGAAAAAGCCCAGGCCGAACACACCGTACACAATGGACGGCACCCCCGCCAGGTTGTTCACTGCAATGCGGATGATGCGGGTCATCGCGCCCTGCCGGGCGTATTCGCGCAGATAAACCGCAGCCACCACGCCAAAGGGCGTGACGATGATCGACATCAGCAGCACCATCAGCACGGTACCGAAGATGGCGGGGAACACACCGCCTTCGGTGTTGGCTTCGCGCGGTTCATCGCTGAGGAAGCCCCAGAACTGGTGGAAGTAGAAACCGATCTTGACCGGCAGCGACATGGCGTTGGGCTGGTAAAACTGCACCACGCGCTCCAGCGGAATGTCGGTTTCGACGCCGGCCATGTTTTCCGCCACCAGACTGTCGCGCTTGATCTGAGTGTACAGGTCGTTGAGCTGCGCGTGCAGATCGTTGTAGCGGGCATCCAGACCGGCACGTTCCTCTGCCAGTTCGCGCTGGGCATTGGCGTCCAGCGCACCTTTCAGACTCAGGCCACGTTCGCGCAGACGCAGTTGCTCCAGCTGGTAGTTGATGGCGCCGATCGCGCCGGTTTCAATACCGCGAATCTGTTCGTGCAATGCCAGGGCCCGTTCCAGGCGGGTCTGCAGTTCTGTCAGCGCAGCGTCGCCAGTGGCCACCACGTTGCCCTGTTCCTTCACCTGTTTCAGGTAGCCGTAGTAATTACCCCACTCGCGCCGCTCGATCACCATGACGGCTTCCGGCTCGCTCGCGTCGCGCAGCTTGTCGGCGATCAGCCAGCGGAAATCCTGACCGGTGAGATCGCGGTTGCCGGTTTTCACCAGAATGCGCTGCACCACATCCTGCCCCTCGGGCACCTCGGCGCCGGATTCCCGCAGACGGCTGGCGGGCACCCATTCCTCATCGGAAATCTCGCCGATGACCCGCTGCTCGCTGCCATCCGGGTGGGTGTAAATGCCATCGACCACTGCATGGGGCCAGTAATGACCCAACCCGCGTACGGCAATCAGGCCCAACAGGCCCAGCACCATGACGATATTGATGGCCACCGCGCCGGCATTCAGCCAGACCCAGGGCTCACCTTTCCTGTACCAGTCACGCAAATTATTCATTGCCCCAACACCCTATGCCGAGAACTCATCACAGTGAACCGTATTTCTTGCGCAGGCGCTGGCGCACGATTTCCGCCGACGTGTTCACGATAAAAGTGAACACAAACAGCACCAGGCCGGACAGGAACAGAATGCGGAAGTGGCTGCTGTCCACCTCGGCCTCCGGCATTTCCACCGCAATGTTGGCGGACAGCGTGCGCAGGCCCTCGAAAATGTTCATGTCCATGATCGGCGTGTTGCCGGTGGCCATCAGCACGATCATGGTTTCACCCACGGCACGTCCCAGACCGATCATCAGCGCGGAAAAAATGCCGGGGCTGGCAGTGGGCAGGATCACCCGCACCAGGGTCTGCCAGGGTGTGGCTCCCAGGGCCAGCGAACCCTGCGTCAAGCTTTTCGGCACTGCAAAAATCGCATCCTCGGCGATGGAGAAAATACTGGGGATCACCGCGAAACCCATGGCAATGCCCACGATCATGGAGTTGCGCTGGTCAAAGTCGATACCCAGATCATGGGTCAGCCACTGGCGCATGTTGCCGCCAAAGAACATGTGCTCCAGCGGTTCGCTGATCTCCATGGATATCCAGCCGGACAGCACCACCACCGGCGCCAGGATCAGGGGAACCCAGCCATCGGGAATAAACGTGCGCACGCGCAGAGGCAGCTGCGACCAGACCAGCGCGGTAATCACACACAGCACCGGCGTCAGGATCAGGATCGAGAACATGCCGGGCAGATTGGCTTCCACCAGCGGCGCCAGCCACAGGCCGGCGAGAAAACCCAGGATCACCGTGGGCACAGCCCCCATCAGCTCAATGGTGGGCTTGACCTTGGTGCGCAGACGGGGTGCCATGAAGTAGGCGGTGTAGATCGCGCCGCAGATCGACAGCGGAATGGCCACGAGCATGGCGTAGAACGCCGCTTTCAGCGTGCCGAAGGTCACCGGCATCAGGCTGAACTTGGGCTCGTTGTCGTTATTGGCGGAGGAGCTTTGCCAGATATAATCCGGTTCCTCGTAGCGCTCGTACCAGACTTCTCCCCACAGCGACGACCAGGACACCTCCGGGTGCTCATTGTCCACCGCAAAATTCAATGCCTGCTGACCCACGCCCTTGAGCAGGATGGCATCCCCCCGCGGCGCCATGGCGATCCACTCCAGCGCGCCCGTGGTGACTTTTTCATCCAGCGCCAGACGTTCGGCGGTGGCATTGAAAAAGCCCACATTGCCATTGGCATCACCGGCCACAAAGCCCTTGCGACGGTGCTCCGACTGCAGGCTGGTGATCGCGACCCCCGGCTCCAGCTCCAGCGTTCGCACATGGGCCAGAATGTCGGAGCCGTCTTTCCTGTCGCGCGCCATGAACCACTGGGCGATGCGGCCCTGGTCATCCGCCAGCAGCAATGAAAAACCGCCCAGCAGGAATTCAGCACGGGTGATGCGGGCCTCGCCCTCGGTAACATGCACCAGGCCCACCCGCATCTGGTCCGGCGTCTTGCGCAGGTCAAAGATCTCGATCTGGTTGCGGTTTTCCAGCAGGAACAGCCAGCGCTGGTCCAGACTCATCAGGATCTGGTCCACCGGTGCCGACGCCGTGGGTAACTGCAACGTATCCTGCTCCTCCAGCGTCACTTCGTCGGACATGAAGCTTTCGACCTTTTCGAACACCTTGAGGAAAATGCGGTTCTGGTCATCAAGCGCCGCGATCTTCAGCACGTCGCCGGCGTCCCGCACCGCCAGCTGCTTCACCGGCGAACCCTGCAGTACCGGCAGCGGTGTTTCCCCCATGGGGAATTTCAGTTTCGGGTCGAGCACCTTGGTGTCGCCCTCGTAGTGGGCGTCGTAATCGTGCTGCAGCAGCAGCACGCCACCATCGGCAAACCCCAGCGCAAACGCGCGGGACGAAGGTGCATCCTTGGAAAAGGCAGTGATGGGTGATGCCGGCAGCGTGGCACCATGGGCCACGGCGGCACCGGTGCGGGCATCAAAGAACAGCGGCCCCTGCTGACGATCGATGACCAGACCGATCATGGTCTGTTCTTCCAGCATCACGTCGTAGGGATCGCTTACCTGCAGACTGCTGAGGGTGCTGCGCTCATCGATCGACGCCGGCATGAACAGCGGCAGGATTTCATACAGCAGATAGAAGAAGATCAGGCAGATCGCAAAGATGATACTGATGCCACCGAGCGTGATGGTGGCCGTGGCGATCCGGTCCTTGAGCTTGCGAAGGTAGCGAAGCCGAGCCATCCGCTGGGCCGATAGCCCGAACATCGATTCGCTGGTCGTTTCCATAAGCTGTGGTACTCACTCTGATAGGACAAACACCGGCTGGCGGCGTGCGCTTGCAAAAACGGCTTTCTAACAAAAAACCGCTCTTTTAACAAAAAAACGGGGGCCGCACTCTAATGCAGCCCCAGTTGTCGACTCAAGCCCGGCAGAGCGGCCACCGGACAGAAATCTTACTTGATGCCCAGCTTGGCCAGCGCCTTGGCCGCCATTTCCGCCGGCATCGGGATGTAACCATCCTTCACCACGGTTTCCTGACCCTGCTTCGACAGCACCATCTTGATGAACTCGCGCTCCAGCGGCTGCAGCTCCTTGCCCGGCGCCTTGTTCACATAAATGTACAGGGCACGGGACAGCGGGTATTCACCGGTCAGGGCCTTTTCAGCGGTGGCGGCCACGAAATCGGCGCCGGCCTTCTTGGCCAGGGGCACAGCTTTCACACTGGAGGTGGTGTAACCAATACCGGAGTAACCAATGCTGTTGACCGAACCGGCCACCGACTGCACCACGGACGCAGAACCGGGCTGCTCATTGACGTTGGTCTTGAAGTCGCCCTTGCACAGCGCGTGCTCCTTGAAGTAACCGTAGGTGCCGGATACCGAGTTGCGCCCGTACATCTGCAGGTCACGGGCAGCCCAGGCACCGGTCAAGCCCAGATCGCCCCACTTGGACACGTCCTTGCTGGCGCCGCAGGTGCGGGTGTTGGAGAACACGGCGTCAACCTGTTCCATGGTCATGCCGGTGATCGGGTTGTCCTTGTGGACGAAGACCGCCAGGGCATCAATCGCCACCGGCACTGCGGTGGGCTTGTAACCGAATTTCTTTTCGAAGGCTTCGATTTCCTGATCCTTCATGGGACGGCTCATGGGACCGAAGCTGGCAGTGCCCTCGGTCAGCGCCGGGGGAGCCGTGGAGGAGCCGGCAGCCTGGATCTGGACCGCCACGTTGGGGTAAGCCTTCTTGAAATCTTCGGCCCAGAACGTCATCAGGTTGGCCAGGGTGTCGGAACCGACGCTGGACAGGTTGCCGGAAATGCCACCAACCTTGGCGTAAGCGGGCAGCTTGGGATCAACATTCGTTGCTGCGTGGGCAGCGGACGCCAGGATGGCCGCACCGGCAGTCAGGCTGACTGCTGCAATCATTTTCTTGAAATTCATGAGCTTCTCCGAGATGGTAAGTGTTCCCAAGGGAGCATGGGGGGATGGGTCTCTCCCTTCTGGGCTCGGAACTATAGGACGGCTTCGTGACAATTATATTACAGATCTGTTGCCGCCAGCCCCCCTGCAAATGGACACAAAGCGCTTTTGCTAGGCCCACAAGGCTGCCGTTATAATGAACATCCAGTCCCGGACAAGACTATTTCCCCCTGGTTACAAAAATAGGACTGACCAACGCCCGCCGACCGCCCGCAGGCAACAGGACACAAACCCGCCCCTTTTCCACTTCGACAATCTGCCGGGGCGTGTTACCGTTTGGGCATCATTCCCGGGAGGCTGACACAGGCCAACCGGTTGCTGGATTTGGTCTATAACTCTAGGTAGTACAAAGCGTGGACAACAAAATGGACGAACAACAGATTGACGACATCCCCACTCCGGTGGGGGAACTGGCGCTGCAAACCATCGCCATGCCGGCCGACGCCAATGCCGACGGCGACATTTTCGGGGGCTGGCTGGTGTCGCAGATGGACCTGGCCGGTGCTGTCACCGCCAATCGCCTGGCCCGGGGCCGGGTAGCAACCGTGGCAATCGATTCGATGGTCTTCCTGCGGCCGGTGGCGGTGGGATCGGTGGTGAGCTGCCATACCGAGGTACTGAACATCGGTCGCAGCTCGATCACCATCCGGGTGGAAGTCTGGGCCCAGCACCATTCCGACACTGAATGCCGCAAGGTCACCGAAGGCCAGTTCACCTTCGTGGCGATTGACGAGAACCGTCGCACCCGCGTGGTACCCCGCACGGCCTGACCACCATCGTCGCGCGCACTGTAGCCGGTGCGCGTGACGATTACAGCGCCGGGCAACGCCTCAAACGAACTCCAGCCGAGCGTACTGGGCTACCAGCCATTTCTCGCCTTCACCGCGAAAATTCACCCGCACACGGGCATTGGGGCCTTGCCCTTCGCACCCCATGATCACACCGTCACCGAATTTGGGATGGCGCACGGACCGGCCCAGCTGATACGGTGAATCGTCCGCCTGGATGCGCGCACCACCATAGGTATTACTGCGATATCCGGCGGAACGCTCGCGCACACCGCCAAATCCGGAATCGAACGTCGACATGGGCCGGGTCAGCCGCGCCGACGCCCG
>JBMOPR010000617.1:0-726 GCA_049323075.1 Pseudomonadota bacterium | reverse complement strand
ACTTCCTGCAGCAGGTGCAGCGGGATCTCGCGAATGAAACGGGACGGCGCATGCAAGGCTTCCGAACCGTAAATGCGCCGGCTTTCCGCGTAGGTGATGTAAAGATTTTTCATGGCCCGGGTGATGCCGACGTAACACAGGCGGCGCTCCTCCTCCATGCGATGCGGATCGTCCGCAGACTGCATGGACGGGAACAGACCTTCTTCCACCCCCGCCATGAACACGATGGGGAATTCCAGTCCCTTCGCCGCGTGCAACGTCATCATCTGCACGGAGTCCTCGTTCTCGCCGGCCTGGGTTTCGCCCGCCTCCAGCGCCGCATGATCCAGGAACGCCGCCAGTGTGGCGCTTTCCTGCTGCAGTGAAATCTCGAATTCACGCGTGGCGCTGATCAGTTCCTTCAGGTTCTCCACCCGCGCTTCGCCGCGATCGTCTTTTTCATTCTGATGGAAGGCGATCAGACCGGAAGCCTCAATTACCCGCTCGGCCTGTTCCGACAAGCCGGTGCCTCGTGTCTCCTGATCCAGCTGTTCGATCAGCGCCAGAAACCCTTTCAGCGCATTGCCAGCCTTGGTGGCCAGCTCGCGGTGTTGCAGCACCTGCAGGCTCGCCTGCCACAGCGGAATTTTCAGTTCCCGCGCCAGCGCACGGATGCGCTCCAGGGATTTGTCCCCCAGACCGCGCGTGGGCGTGTTCACCACCCGCTCGAAGGCAGCATCGTCATCG
>JBMOPR010000616.1:6831-9824 GCA_049323075.1 Pseudomonadota bacterium | reverse complement strand
CAGGCAGCGCCGAACCGGTCTACAGGCCGATCCAGGACGCCAAGGCAGATCTGGTGGACTACACCCGCACCTCGGGCAACGAAATTGAGCAGTTGTTTCCCGTACTCCCCAATCCCCAAATCGTCATGTATGTCTATCCGCACCTGACGGATAAGGGGCGCCCTGTGCCCGGCTATTCCACCGCGTTCAAAATGTACGACAAGGACGAATACGCCATGCCTGGGGAATGGATTCCAGACCATCCTGAAGCCATTCCAGCGGGAGGCAGTAGTTCGGATGCGCCTCTCACTGCCTCTCGTGAGCGGGGTGATCTCTGATGTTGCGCAATCCTTCAGCGGAATCACCGATCACTGCGCTACGGAAAAAGCTACCCATTGCGCTGGACTGGTTGCAGCAAGTGTCTGGTCGAATGCCCTGGGGCGGCCAAAAGCCGCTGACCGAAAAGGAATACGCGAAAATCTGGGATGGCCCGAAACATTCAATCGCTGATTACTTGCCTTGGGTCGATTATGACGATGAGCAGAAGGTGTTTTTGCACAATGACGGTGTCAGTGTGGGCGCGGTGTTTGAACTGCGCCAGGTGAACATTGAAGGCAAATCGGAGGAGTTTGTAGAGAAGGTCCGGCAAGGTCTGGTCCGGGCGCTGGGTAGTGTTCCGGAAGTCTACGAAGGATCGCCCTGGATTGTTCAGTTCTACCTGCAGGATGAACCGATTGAATCCCTGGTGCAGGAAATGCAGCACTATGCCAAACCTGACGTGCGTGACTCGCAGCATTCCCGCGAGTGGTTTGATTTACTCGACCAGCACGTCCGGCAAATGTCGCGCGAGCGCGGTTTGTTTGAAGATGAGGCGGCTGGTATCCGCTGGCGTGGTCTTGCTCGACGGGCCAGGGTCGTTGTTTACCGTCATACCAAGCGCGGTGACTGGGTAACTGATGATGACAAGCTCAAGCAACCCGGTAAAACGCCTTCGAATGAATTGAATCAGGTGGCGCGAGTCTTTGTGCGATCGCTGCAAGGTAGCGGTCTGGCCGTAAAACGGCTGGATGGTGCCGCGTTTTTTGAGTGGATGGGGCCTTTCTTTTCACCTAAGCCCATGCACGCAAAAGATGGATATGAATGGGTTCGATCCATTAAGCGCTATCCCGAGCAGGGGAAACGTTCGCGCCATTATGATTTTGGTCAGGCGGTGTTTGCCGAGGAACCCCGTTCAGATGAGGAAGGCCGTTTCTGGTTCTGTGACAAACCCACGCGATTCCTGTCAATCACGCCCCTGGAGTCCGATCCCGCCACGGGAATCATCACGGCAGAAATCAAGAATGCCTCCGGCAAGGAAGTCTCGCTGTGGGATGAGTTGCCGCGCGGATCGATGTTCGCCATGACCATTGTGATCGAGTCCCAGCTGTCCATCCGCCATCATCTGGACAGCATCATGAAGGCGGGCGGTCACGCCACACGGGAAGCCGCGCTGGCAACCGAGCAGGCTGAAGCAGCGTTGAATTTTTTGGCACAGGGAAACCGGATTTACCGGATATTCCCTGGTGTGTATTTACGGGGCGACACCGAGGCGGCGCTGGAAGATGCCACCCTCAATGCCATGACCATCCTGTCGCAAGCAGGGCTGGCGGTCATTCCACCCAAGTGGGATCTGGCGCCCATCGATTCTTTCCTGCGCAGCCTACCCATGTCCTACAGCTACCACTATGACCGAGCCCGACTCAAGCGAGCCTGGCTATGTGATGCCGACCATGTGGCTGCGTTGTTGCCGTTGTACGGCCGTACGACTGGAACCGGTAATCCCGGCTTTTTCTTTTTCAACCGCGCCGGTGAACCCCTGACAGTCGATCCACTCAACAAGCGCGATCGGTCGATGACCGCGCACATGTTGTTGTTTGGTCCCACCGGCTCAGGCAAATCCGCGACCGCGAACTATCTGCTACAGCACATTGCGGCGATTCACGATCCCCGACTTTTCATCATTGAAAAGGGCAATTCGTTCGGGCGGTTGGGCAAGTATTTTGCGAGCAAGGGCAAGAAGGTCAATCATATCCGCTTTACGCCCAAGCTCGATATCTCGTTGCCTCCCTATGCCGAGACCACCCGCGCCATTGAGCAGATGGAACAGCAGGAAAAGCAACGGCAGGAGCGTGAAAAAAGTGCGAAAGTCGCGCCTGATCCTGACATAGACGAGCCGTCTGGATTCCAGGTGGACGCAGACGCCATTGATGACGGATCGGAAGAAGAGGACGAACAGCGCGATTTTCTGGGTGAAATGGAAAATCTCACGTTGCTGATGGTGACCGGCGCCAACAAGCGGGAGGAAGAGAAACTGTCCCAAGCCGATCGGGCGCTGTTGAAGGAATGCCTGATTGGCGGACTGTATGCTTCCAGAGAGCAGGGTGCTGCGCACGCCATTCCGCAGGATGTGGTGGACGTGATGGATGCCCGCCTGTCCCAGCAGGATCTGGATGATCACCAGCGCCTGCGGTTGCGCGAAATACGCATGGCGCTTAGCAAATGGACCACGGGTATTCACGGCCACTTCTTTAACCGGTATGGCAAGAGCTGGCCCGAAGCGGATTGCACCATCGTGGATATGGGCATTCTGACCAACAACAACGAAGACATGCTGGCGGTCGCTCTGGTGTCCCTGATCAACACCATTACAGGTTTGGGCGAAAAGTACCAGCGCACCCATGGTGCACGCGAAACCATCGTGCTGATTGACGAAGGCCACGTCATCACTAAAAACCCCACGCTTGCCAAGCCGGTGGTGTTTGGATTGAAGACTTGGCGCAAGCTGGCCATCTGGCTGTGGCAGGCCACGCAGAACCTGCGTGATTATCCCGATGAATCCGATGTCATGCTGGCCCTGGCGGAATGGTGGATCTGCCTGCGGATGGAATCCGCCCAGGAAATCGAGCATATCGCCCGTTTCAAACCGCTTACTCCTGAAGAGCGCCTCTTGCTTGCCAGCGCTCGCAAGCAGGACG
>JBMOPR010000616.1:0-6811 GCA_049323075.1 Pseudomonadota bacterium | reverse complement strand
CCAGCGCTGCCGCTGGTGCTCTCCATGACAGACACTGATCAGAAGAAGTCCATCGCCGAGCTGGCGCGAGTCAACAAGATTTCCGAGTTGGGTGCGTCCCGAATGCTCGCTGACCAAATCATTCAGGCGAGGGAAGACTCATGATCAGAATGCATTTGGTATTTATAGTGCTTTGCATGGGGTCCCTATCAGCTTGTGCAGAAATTCAAAAGAACATCGCGGTAACGTTTTTCGGAAGCAATCAGTTTCAACCAAAAAACGTGGAATGGGCGCAACACCAGCCGGGCATCAACCTGCTCATCATCAACCTGGATGATCACCAGAAGCTGGAAAGAGAACTCGCGCTAAACCTTCCGCTCAATGATTCTGATCGGGCAGTCGCGATCGCCACACAGCGCGTCGCCGCTGTACCCCAGTCGCACTGGGATCGATTGTTCGTCGGGCAGATGAAGGCCAGGCAATGGGGCATCAATCGTTACCCCGCAGTTGTGTTCGGCGATGGTGACCATGTGGTGTATGGCGTTACTGATTTGCAGGAAGCCATTGAACGTTGGCGGGCCAATGGAGGTGCAGTCAAATGAGAATACTACGTCCTGCAACGTTGTTGGCGTTCTGCCTGGCCCTGACTACACCGGTGCATGCTGCGATATCGGAGGTTCCCGTGGGCGGCATCAATACCTTGGATCTAATTGAGACCGGCGTCAAAGGAATTCCCGGTTGTACCAACTACTGCATTACCGGTGTCTGCACCCACATCCAGATCAGCCTGTTCAGTATCAAGATCATCATCTCCCCACGAATTGCGCACAATACGCCGGAATTCGTGGTGTCGGCCTTTCGTGCCCAGGGCCAACAGCCCTGGATCGAGTGGCGCCGTGTGTTTGGCAAAGCGCAGGCCAATATGGCGGACGGCTTGTTTGGCTTGGTTTCCGGTACCGGCGAGTTGGGCGGTTATGGCACCTACACCGAAGAATACGCTGCCAACGACAAGCAGGCACCGTTCAAGGAAGTGGATATCAATGGCCACCCACTGGCGATGTTGCCGGCCATTCTGTCGCGGGGGGAAATTTCGTTCAGTCCACCAATCAAGCTGGAGCAGGCTTTTTCAATTGAAAGTCAGCAGACCTCGGACAATGACGCTGACAGTCAAGGCGATCAGCCTAACTCGGAAGAAGAGGAATACGGCGAGGCCGAAGAGTCAGCCAGTAGCATTGTCGATACGTCGGGATTTCCCGCCATGTTTCTGGACCCGGAAATTCTGGATGTGTTTTCCTATGCCGACACGATTTCCCAGATTGGCGCTACCGTGGATCAGGTATCGCAGGTGATGGACTACTTCTCCCAGATGTCGGATATCGCCGGGTTCGGCGCAGGAGTGGAATTCAGCACGGAAGAAATGATGTGCCCGAACAACGTGCTGCCTTTCACGCCCTATTACCTGTCTGCAGTTGATACGCTCTCGTGGCGAGTGCCGTGGGCCGACGTGATCCGGCACGCGGGTGATATTGGGGTTGGCATGATTCCTTTCATGCCGAATCGGCCCGTCATCGGTACTGCTAGCGCAGCGCCGGGCTTGGGCAGCGGTACCTGGGGCGGTCTTTATCCCCGCATGGGGTTCGTGCGCAATGAACATGACGGCAAAGTCGGAGCAGTGGCGTCCCAGCGCGCCCTCGATCTGATGTTGGCGCGGCGCGGCCTGGATCATTTCGGCCATCCCATCGTTTTCAGCCCCGGTTTTCCCTCTGCGCCTGACTGGCACATCGTGCCCTATGAGTTTCGCTCCAGCGGCGTGCAGGGTGGTGTATGGCAGGCGGTCTACCCGAAACCGAGCTACCAGTGCTCGGCCTCCATTTACAAGGACAAGACGCTGGCAGATGTCGCGGTCGATAACAGCGCACCTCGCAGTCTTTCACAAAACCAGAACTACATCTGGGCGTTTTGGCGACGTTATGAGTGCTGTATGAATCGCAGGGGTAGTTTCGTAGCAGCGGCACCACTGGGACCAATCTGCCTCACGGGTGAGCAGGTTGAAGATCCTGAAATCGGATTCGAGGGAATTTGAACCATGAATATGAATAGAAAACCCCGGATTATGTCTGCGTTGCTGTTCTGCGTGGTGGCCTTATTTGGAGTCCACTTTCAGCCAGCGCAAGCGGAGCCGCTCACCCAGTATGTCGATGACTTCTTCTACAAGCTGGACGGGGGCAGGGCGATCCCACGCGGGGCGGCGGGATACGTGACCTATCGTATTGGCGCTCGCTTCACCGTTACCCCTGGCTACTCCTGCGGAAAGTTTAACTTGGAACAGAATTTGGAGCAGGCCTTGAACCGGATTCGTGATCAGGTTACCGGCTTACCGGACCAGTTGGGGATGGCAGCTACCGGTATGATCTCGTCGCTGCCCATGTACCTTGTTAAAAACTACGCGCCCGATATTTACGGGATCTTGATGTGGAACCTTGACCAGTCCATCGAGCTGTTCCGCTTTCAATACAAGACTTGTGAAACCCTGGAGGCGGAAATCATGAAAAACAACGAGGAATACAACCCGTACGCAACGGCAATGCGTGTTGCCGTCATGAATCAGTGGGAATACGGAGCCAATGGTGGTGGCACTATCGATCAGACGGCCCGAAACATTCAGGAACGGCCTGGCCGTGACGGGTTCAATTTTCTCGGCAATGGGCGTGGTACGCCTGACAAACCTATTGCGCTCAAGCACGACCTGATGGTGCTGGCTTATAACAATCGGGTGGGCCGGATTGATGACCCACTCGACACGTCAAGGCCAGAAGGTCGTGACAATGATGCTTTGGTGCGAACCTGGCCGACTCCGCAGCATGCCGCCGATTGGGTGGTAGCAGCGACCGGTGAATTCTGGCTGGTCGTGGACCAATCCACACCCAAACAATCCGCGCCCGGCATCGGTCTGCGGCCGGAAATCGATTTGCTCACCGACAACTACGCCATCGCCCTGACGAACGCCGTTGAACTGAGCGACTTCAATGATCTGGACACTCTTGAACAGACTGTCCCGCAACGACTGCGTCTGTCAGACAAGGTAATCAAGGGTTTGCGTAGTTTGCCAGACGATAAAAAGGCGATAGCAATTGAAAGGCTCGCCTCTGACACGGCCGTAGCGCTAGTTAAAAACAAGGTCGATCTCGCGACCACGCTGTTCCGGTCCGCCATGCAAGATCCCGATATAGCCACGTCCCAGATTGCCAGCATCGCGGGCAATGTGTCGGCGCACACGCGTACCTGGTTACGCGAGGAAATGGATGAAATCGCTCAATCCATGCAAATACAGCGCAATGGCGCCAGCGCGACGCCGGTGCTGATTATGAATCATGGTGCTTCTCAGGATCGCCGTGATTCAGGCATGAGTGGTGCGCCCTCTTCGAATCAATATCCGGTTGGGCGTGAAGGGATTCCAGGTAGTTGAATCATGAAAACAACATCCACTCAAGGAGCATGCTGATATGTTCGCAGGAAGCTTGGCGGAAATGCATCTGGTCGCATTCGGCTGGTTGATCTATGACAATCTTTGGGCATTGTTTGCTTTCGTAGGGCTTACCATCTTTCCGTTCACGTGGATGCTGTTTTCCACAGTATTTGATGCGGTCAAAAAACACGGAGTTGTGAGTCCAAAAGCCAGTGAGTCCGCCTTTCATACGGTTTTCCCCAGTTTTATTATCATGACGGGGATCTATACCATCGCTTGTATTCCCTCGGTGCCTTTGCGTGTGGATGCATGGGAATACAGCCAGATCTGTGTGGCGAATGATGGCACTACGCAGGAATCCCCTGTAATGACGCCTGGCGCGACGGGCACGCCACTGGACACAGCTGCCCAGTTGGCCCGTGGTAATCTGCGTCCGATTGATGCGGAAGTACCGATTCTGTGGGATATCGTCATGCGGTTAGGATCTGGCGTCGGACGTGCGATGAATTCATCTGGAGTCTGTCCGTCCCAAGTGACCTCACTGGATCACGAACTACGTCAGATGAGTATCGATGACCCCGCCGTGCGGGCTGAGTTGGGCCAATTCACTCAGGACTGCTATTTGCCAGCTCGGGGCCGGTACATGCGGGCGATGCAGAGTGGCACTCTGGATACCGTACCCACGGTGAATGATGCAGTGAATCCTGACCAGTATTTTTCGGCGATGCACAGGGAGTGGCGCACGGCTGCGCCGCCCAATGCAGAGAACAATGAGGTCTTCAATCGTACGCAGGACCCTGACTACATTGGTAGCCGGTTTTTCCTGGCGACACCGGGTCTCTATGCGCCCGCTGTTCCGGGTCAATACCGTACGCAGGTTGACACCTTGAAAGCGTCGGTGCCGATCGCAGGTTGGTCCTACGATCCGTATCGCGATTGCAGTCGTCACAGTGCGGCCGCCGGGGATTTTTGCACCAATCCCAATCGGAATTCTGACATGGCCAACAACTTTGGCTCGCCGACCTGTGATGAGTGGTGGAGTGATCCGGATCGAGGGTTGCAACAGAAATTACGACGTGCTGCAGAAAACCCATGGAATATTCCTGTTACCGCGCCTGCCTATGTTGAGAATGCCATGAGCACCCGGCTCAACAATCTCATCACTTCCGTTAATCCGGCCGCGACTAAAAGCGACGCCTGGCTGGCGGATAAAATCGTAGCCACGGCACTGGCGAATGATCCGGGCGCGCAGCAATCGATTCTGGACAAATTGACGGATACGGCTTCAGGTGTGTCTGACTGGTGGAGCAAGCGGGAAAATAAGCTCGCGGCCGTAGGTACACTGATCGCAGCTCCCTTTGTGCTGACAAGTAATGCCTTGATATCCGCTGGCATGGCCGCCAAGCTGGGTTCAATGGCGGCTGATTTCTACGGTGTTGCGTGGGTGGTAAAGCACGCATATCCCATTGCCCAAGCGTATCTGACGATGTTCTTCATCGCGCTGCTGCCCATTATGCTGCTGGGTAGTCTGTATGATCCGGCGCGTTTGCTGCAATTCGTCATGATGTTCATGGCAATCCAGTTCTTGGGGCCCTGGCGCTTTATTGTGGAATACTTGGACGAATGGCTGTTCAGCATCATGTATCCCGATCAGTGGGGTTTCATGGGAACCGATATGCTGTTGCGGACGCCAGAACGGTTGCTGATTGATGTCACTACCACGTCCATGTATACGATTTTTCCGTTCGTATTGTTGTGGTTGGTGACGATGGCGGGAGTAGAGGGTGCCAAGAGTGCAGGTGAAGCATTTAGAAGTGATCAATTGCAGAGCGCAACGAGAGGCACGATTAGAACATTAGGGGGCGGAATAGGAAAAATGGTTGGGAAAAAATGATGACAAGCAATGTACATGGTTTCTTTTTTGTGAAGCCATGTACATTTTTTAAAAATTCACAACTTGTTACTCGCCATGATATGCGTCATACCGCATCGGATCTTCTGATCGACAAAGCGGGGGGCCTGAATACCAAACTTGGGAATCCTCGAGAGTGTCCACATCATCATCTTCAGTCCAGCCATCAGAAGTTGCTACCCAATTGAAGGCGGCACCGGCCAGCTTGAAGACCAGCATGAAAAGCCAGTAGACGGCCAACGCTGGGAGCAGCATGGCCCAGCCAGCGGCTTTGCCTGCCAGTTTGAGCGCGGGTTTGTACTGTTCCAGCGTATTGCGTTGCTGAGAGTCCATGGCAATTTGCCTCGGCGAGTTGAAATCCATCTTTGATGATATGTCGGTTTTCAGGGGTGTGCCAATAACGGAATACCAGTCGGGCCTTCAAAAGCAAGGATGTTGGTTATTAAAGCGGCAGGTTGTGCGTTCCTGCTTGATTGGCCCAGTGACCTCATAGCTGCAATAAGTGCCAACATTCCGTACAAATATCGTTCAACAAATTCGGGTGCATCCAGACCAGATACTAACGAACCTACTTCCCCAAAAAGCTGGAAGCAGCCATCTGACTTCGGGCTTATTTTATCGGCGGATCCACCCAAAGCGGACATTCACACGCGATGTTTTCACAACGTCCGCTAACGTAGAGCCAGACTGCTGAAGGGGCTGCGAACGCCATAGGCACCCTGCTTCAATACGTGCGTATAGATTTCGGTGGTTTTGACATCAGTATGGCCAAGCTGTTGCTGCACCGTGCGGATATCTGCGCCGGCTTGCAGTAAATGCGTTGCGAAGGAATGTCGCAGTGTGTGGCAGGTCACTTCCGGGGTGAGCTGTGACTGACGTGCCGCAGCACGAATCAATTTATTCAGCGCAGACTCATCATAGTGGTGCCTGCGCAGGAAATCGGTACGCGGTTCATAGCTCAATTTTGTGGCAGGGAAGATGTATTGCCAACCCAATGACGTCGATGCGGACGGATATTTCCGTGTCATGGCGTCAGGCATCCACACACCGGCGTATTCCTTTTGTCTGAGATCCTGTTCGAGTAAAAGCCTGACTTGTTCAATCTGGCTGCGCAAGGCTGGCACCAATTCCGGTGCCAGGGTGACGATGCGATGTTTGGCCCCTTTGCCGTTCCAGACACGCAACTGTAGCTGGTTCGCATCGACATCTTTTACCCGCAGTCGTACCAGTTCAATGCGGCGCAGACCTGAGCCATACATCAAGGACGCCATCAGCAATGGCAAGCCGGTCATCGTCGCCAGGAGGCGCCGCACTTCATCAACAGTGAGCACGATAGGCAGCTTTGCTTGTCGGGTGGAACGCCGAAAGGCACCAATATCTCCGATCGGCTGCTGAAGGAAGGTGTTGTAGAGGAAAGCAATCGCATTCAGTGCCAACGCCTGGGTGGATGCGGC
>JBMOPR010000615.1:0-9929 GCA_049323075.1 Pseudomonadota bacterium | reverse complement strand
AGGGAATCCGCCAGCGGCCGGTTCAGCACGCCATCGTCGATGTCCATGCGGCTGCGGGCAGCGTCATAGGCTTCATTCAGATCTGCGCTGGCAAAATAAGGCTGCTGTGGTGTGGCCGAACCGGACTGGTGGCAGCCGTCACAGCTGTATTCAGCAAACAGCGGATACACAGTGGTACCAAACGCGCTCACTACGCCATCGTAGCCAGACTGGCCCGCCAGCGGAAACTGCTTGGTGACCGTGATGTCGTGATCTTCCGGCGCCCGCAACTCGATCGCGGTGGTTTCGCTGGAAGTGCCACCGGTCCAGCGTTCGATGGCACGCTGCAAGTCGCCAGCGCACACGGCGTTGCCGTTGTCGATCCAGCAGTTATGCCCGCCGGCCACTTTTTCCACGATACGGGAATTGCCCGGATTGCCCACGTCCACCACGCTCAGTGCCTGGGCATAGGCCAGGTTGACGTTATCCTCGCGCACGAACTGGGGAGCCTGGCCGCCGGTATTGTGGCAGGAACCGCAACGGTTACTGGCGCGGAAGGTGTCGTAAAAATAGATTTTGAAGCGCTGGACGTCTTCGGTTTCCGGTGTGGGCCCAATGTAGGGACCGGTGGTAGTGGAGCCACCGTCGTTATTGCCGCCGCCATCCGGATCGGCATTCACCTCGGTCTTGCCGCCCCCGCCGCAACCCGCCAGCAGCAGGCCGGATACCAGCAACAGGGCCCAACTCATCCGGCTGCCCCGGTTCTTCAACAGATTCGCCTTGATAAACCCGCTCATTCTTGTCTCTCCCCGATTCCGGACCCGATCATTCGCCACGGCAGTAAGTTGCTGCACCCGTGAACAGGGTTTGCATGTTGTAAGTGCTGGATTTAAAGCTGCTGACCATGCTGGAAACCTGGTTGAGGTCATCCTGGGTTGACGGCGCGTGCAGGCAGACCGTCTGGAACACCTGCTTGGCCTGGCACTGTGCGAACGCCTCGCTGTGGGCGAGCTCCATACCCATGGATTTGGCACCGTTACCACCGCCCGGCAGACCTGTGTCCCAGCCCAGGGCCGAGTTCTGCCCCTCGCGCCAGTAGTTGTCCCAGCGATCGTTCGGTGTCACATAACCATAGCGGAAGTTGTCGGCATTGATCAGGTATTTGGGTTGTACGGAACCTGCCGTGTACTGGAGGCTGCCCGCTTCCTCGCCCTCTTCGCCCGACCACTGGTAGTAGGCAAACGCCTGGGCCAGCGGGTCCATGCCGGTATGGCAACCCACGCAGTTGTTCAGGAACAGTCGGCTGTCGCCACCGGGGCTGCGGGTCACGTCCTGGCGGATGCGGTCCGGCACCAGCGACGTGTCCTTCAATTGCTCCAGATCGTTACAGAGGAAATTCATCAGAGTGAAACGCAGCATGGCGCGGTTGGTGCCCGCGACGAAATAAGCCTTGGCGCCGGCCCGGGTGGTCATCACCCCGGCAGTGGCATTGGCCGGCAGACCGGTGACCGAGGATTGCGTCTGGCGCACCAGCACATCGGCATCGCCCAGATCGGCACCGCTGCTTTCCAGCGCCACATAATGGTCATTGCTGCCGGTGGAATAGGGAGGAATACCGTTCACGTCGCCGACATAGATGACGTCACCGTGCAGCGCCTCGCGAAAATCGGAACCATCCCGCACCAGGCCAATCAGCGTTGCGGAGAAATCATTCAGGTCCGCAAACACGGTCTGCTCTTCGTTGGTCCAGGGGGTAAACAGGTTTTTCAGGGTGACGTTATAGAAGGCGGGGGAATCCATGGCCAGGGCGGCGGCATCGCGGGCAGCAGCGTCGCTGTCGGTGATATCGTTGCTGTCACTGTCCATGATGGCCAGCATGGCGGCGAGTTCGCCATCCGTGGGCGGAACTCCGGCGATGCGATCATACATCCGCTTGGCCTGTTCCCGTGCACCCGCCTGCGCCGGTGCCGAAGCCGTTGCCAGACCAACACCCAGTGCCAACGCACTCACCGATGCCACCCACGACAATTTATTCTTCTTCAACATGAACATGGCGCTTAACCTTCCGCTCCCGGTTGCCTTGCGAAGACGCACGGAATCCCAAGCATCGATTCCATATCAGGCAGAGTGGTTGATAATACCTCTTAAGTTTATACACGGGACTCAACGCCCATACGTGACCGGCGTCGCAATCCAGTGATCAAGGATTGAACCCTTTGGCGCAATGTGAATCAGTCGAGGAATCCCACACAAAAGTCGATGTAAAACTCCCCCACTGGCCGATTTGCGCTTTTAATAGAACAAGGACAGGTGCGCATGCCGCACCGGCAAGCTGTCATTCGCGAGTTTTCCACATGCATACTGAGCACCATCTGGTTAAAAAAACCTCTTTCAAATTCCAGTGGGTTATATGGAAGCCGTTGGCGCTGTGCGCCGTTCTGGTGCTTTCGCTGGCGGGTTGCGGCAGCGGCGACGACATGCCCGGTGCCGCGGAAAACCAGGATCCGGACCCGCTGATCACCGACGTGCCCATGTTTTATATCGAGCGTCCCCTGCGCATGAACGAAAATGCGCCGGACACCGTCGAGCAGGACGACCTGCGCGATCCCCTCACCTTCCACGGCAGCGCCCACCTCTACATGAAGGTACGCGCGGCACAAAGCGCGCCCAGCATCGACCTGTCCGCCCGCGCCGTGCCCGGCAATGTGGATGTGCGTGACCTGGACGTGTCGGCGGACGGCCGCTATGTGCTGTTTTCACTGCGGGGTCCGGGCGATCCCGATGCGGACGAAGAGGACCTGCCCAGCTGGAACATCTGGATCTATGACATCCAGACCGATGACTTGCGCCGGGTGATCAACGATATCAACCGGGACAATCAGGGTCACGACATCATGCCCCGCTTCCTTGCAGACGGCCGCATCATCTTCGCCTCCACCCGCCAGCAGAAATCCCGCTCGATCCTGCAGGATGAGGGCAAGGACCAATATTCCTACCTTGAGGAATCGCGCCAACAGCCAGCCCTGAACCTGCACGTGATGAATGCGGATGGCTCCTGTTTACCGCCACCCAAACAGTGTATTGCGCAAGTCACCTTCAACCAGAGCCACGACATGTATCCGATCGTGATGGGCAATGGCAAGGTGGTATACAGCCGCTGGGACCGCTTTGCCGGCGACAACGGCATACACCTGTACGAAATGAATCCCGACGGCACCGAGAATCAACTGTTGTATGGCCGCCACTCCCACGCCACCGGCAACAATGCATCGGCGCTGGAATTCATTCGCGGCAATCTGATGCCCGACGGCGGCCTGTTCGTGCTGGCCCGTCCCAACGGCACCAACTATTACGGCGGCGATTTCCTCCGCATCGATACCACCGGCTATGTGGACAACACCCAGCCCGTGTATGGCTCCGGCGGCGCCGGCCCGGCGCAAACCACCGTCACCAACCGGCAGATTCTCACTGACGGCAGCATCTCCCCCGGCGGCTATTTCTCTGCATTCTTCCCGATGTGGGACAACACCAACCGGGCTCTGGTGAGCTGGAGCCAGTGCCGCGTCGTCATCGGCGCCACCACGCAGCCCTGCACCCAGGACAATCTGGCAACCAACGGCGTGGTTGCAGCACCGCCCGCCTACGGCCTGTGGGTCTACAACTACCAGGACAACACCCAGATTCCGGTGGTGGTGGCACGCGAAGGCGTGGTCTACACCGATGTGGCACTGGGGGCATCCCGCACCCGGCCCTCGATCATTTACGATGGCGATGCACTCACTGGCGTGGTGGAAGGCAAAGTCTCGCCGGAAACCTTCTCGGACATGATTGCCGCAGAAAACGAGGAAGCCATCCTGCACATCCGCAGCGTGTACGACTTCAACGGCACCGCGCGCAATCCGCAGAACACTGCCGGCGTCAACCTGGCCACCCTGTCCAACCCGTCCCTGAGCGACGCGGATGAACGTCCCGCGCGTTTCCTGCGCATCATCAAGGCAGTGTCGGAACCCGACCGCGATCTGAAGGATCCGGAGAACGGCTCTTTCGGCAACGCCGGTGCCCAGCGCATGAAGGAAATCATCGGTTACGCCCCGATCGAGCCCGATGGTTCGGTGAAGGTGCGGGTGCCCGCCAACGTGGCACTGTCGCTGAGCGTGCTGGACGCGAACGGCAAATCCCTCACCCAGCGCCACAACAACTGGATCACCCTGCTGCCGGGCGAGGTGATGGAATGCAAGGGCTGCCACGCCAGCGGCAACACCGGCGCTGCACTGCCGCCCCACGGCCGTTACGACGCCCAGGCCCCCTCCATCAATAGCGGGCGCCCTCAGGGGTCGGCCTACACAGGTGCGGTGTCCACCATCACGTCACCGTTCGCCAGTGCCACCATGGCCGAAGCCCGCGCGGCCGCCAACGAAGACATCATGGAACTGAGCGCCGATCTGCTCTTCACCGATGTCTGGACCGACACCGGCAGCGAAGCAGCCGACGCACCCGTCAGCCTGCGCTACCAGGACCTGCCCAACTATTCGGCCCTCGTGTCGTCGCAGACCACGCCCGCCAACGGCAACTGCTCCCCCTGGAACAGCCATTGCCGGATCGTGATCAACTACAACGAACATATCCAGCCCATGTGGGATCTGGACCGTGGCACGCTGACCACACCGATTCTGGCTACCGACATGCAACCTGCTACCTGTATCCGTTGCCACAATGCCGCCACCATGGCCGCCAACGCCGATTCCGATGACTATCCTCCCACCCAGCTGGAGCTGACCAACCAGAGCGACGTGGGTGGCGACGTGCGGGTACGCTCCTGGTTCGAACTGTTCACCACCCGGCCCTTCCAGGTGGCAGTTGGTGCGAATCTGGCGGACTGCACCAGCGTGCTGATACCGGTGCTGGACGGCAACGGCGATCCGGTGCTGGATGAAAACGGTGATCCGGTCACTGAAAACGTCTGCCCTCCTGGCGTCACCACTACCACGCCCACCATGTCCTCCGGTGGCGCCCGCGCCAGCGCCGCCTTCTTCAACAAGTTCGAGGGCGCCGGTTCCCATGCCGGTTATCTGCTCCCATCCGAACTGCGCCTGCTCGCAGAATGGCTGGACATCGGCGGCCAGTACTACAACAATCATTTTGATGCCCCCGACGCCAATTGACACGATCCGCGGCGCGGGTGGCCCACCCCGCCGCGATGCTATAGAATGCGGCAAAAAACAACACCTTAAAAAATCCAACGAAAGGCCGGCCGCCCGCCCTATGTTTGCCCGAATTCTGATTGTTATCGCGCTTGCCTGCAGTTTCGGCGCCGGCAATGCCCTGGCCACGGACTATCCCTCCGTTGAAGTTGTCGACGCCTATCTGGATCTGCGCACCGGTCCCGGCCGGGGTTATCCCCGCGTGCAGATCGTCGAGCGCGGCGACTACATCGAAATCATGGCGCAGAAGACGGACTGGTTCCGGGTGCGCACGAAAAAAGGTTTCGAAGGCTGGGTCAGCCGCGAAGACATGGAACGCACCCTCGATCCCGATGGCGACCAGGTGGCGTTCGACAAGGTGGGCCAGGACGAATTCGCCCATCGCCGCTGGGAAGCGGGCGTCAAACTCGGCGACTTCGAAGGCAACACCATGATCGCCGGCCTGCTGGGCTACTACTTCACCCAGAACCTGTCGGCAGAACTCACCCTGGCGGAAGCGCTGGGCAGTTATTCCGACGGCCAGCTCGTCAACATCAGCCTGACCCACCAGCCCTGGCCTCACTGGCGCGTGTCCCCCTATTTCACCGTCGGCGGCGGCGCCATCAAGATCCAGCCCGAAGCCCGCTTCGTGCAAACCCGCGACCGCACCGACCAGACCGTGCACGCCGGCCTCGGCGCCCGCGCCTACATCACCCGTCAATTCATGCTGCGGGGCGAATACCGCAGCAATGCCGTCCTCACCGACGTCGATGACAACCTGGAGATTGAAGAATGGACAATAGGCTTCTCCGCCTTTTTCTGAGCGTCGCCACCGCCTGCTTCCTGCCCGCTGCTGCCACGTTCGCAGCGGAAGGCGACATCGTGGAAGAAGCACCCGTGATCGATCCCTCCGTCGTCCGGCTCGGCCTGAAGGAAGCGGACATCGACAGCATGGACATCGAACTGGGCGGCTACATCGGCTACATGAGTGTGGAAAATTTTGGCACTGACGCCGTGTATGGCCTGCGCGGTGCCTGGCATGTCACCGAGGACCTGTTCATCGAAGCGCAGTACGGCATGACCTCGGCAGGCAAAACCAGCTACGAGGAACTGGCGCCGGCCACCCTGCTCACCGGCGATGACCGCGATCTCATTTACTACAATCTGTCGATGGGCTTCAACGCGCTGCCGGGCGAAGTGTTCATCGGCGAAAACAACGCGTTCAACACCGACATCTATTTTCTGGCCGGCGCCGGCACCACTGAATTCGCCGGCGACCGCGAGTTCACCATCAACATCGGCGCGGGCCTGCGCTTCATTGCGCTGGACTGGCTCGCGATCCATTTGATGATGCAGGATCTGATATTCGAAAAACCGGCCATCATCGATCCGGCCGATAGCGGGGAAGCGTCACACAACATGCAATACACCACCAGCGTCACGGTGTTTTTCTGAACCGGGGAATCATCGAGGATTTGGCGTCATGACTCATCTGTTCCGACTGGCAACACTGATCACCTTTTTTTCGCTGGCGTTCACGGCCAATGTTTTCGCCGCCACCGAAACCCTGAAGGGCCCCGCTCCCCAGTTCGCCCTGCCCGCAAAAGGCGGCGGCCAGGTGCAGCTGGCGGATTTTCAGGGCGACGTGGTAATGATCAACTTCTGGGCCTCCTGGTGCGGCCCGTGCCGCCAGGAAATGCCGCTGATCGAAGGGCTGTACAAAAAATACGGCAAGCTCGGCTTCACCGTGCTGGCCGTGAATGTGGACGCCAATCCGGCGGATGCGCAGAAAATGCTGGCGGAAATCCCCACCAGTTTCCCCATCGGATTCGACAGCAAGAACAAGATCAGCGAACTCTACAACGTGGATTCCATGCCCAGCACCGTCATGGTGGATCGCAAGGGCAACATGCGCTTCCTGCACCGGGGCTACAAACCGGGCTATGAAGCGGATTACGAAAAACAGATTCGCACACTGCTCCGGGAGCCGTGATGAAAACCCCGTACCTGCTGCTGGCCCTGACACTGATCCTGGGCAGCCTTGCCGGCTGCTCCAGCATCAAGCCCTGGGTCAAACCTTATGAACGCACCAATCTGGCAGACCCGATCATGAGTTTCAGCCGTGATCCGGTGCAGGAAACCTACATGCACCACGTGTATCAGGCGCGGGAATCGGCGCGGGGCGCGGAAGGCGGCGGCGGAGGTGGCTGTGGCTGCAACTGATATCCGTGTTTCCTGCAACTCGCCCGCCCGGTTGCTGCTGCTGGCACTGGCCCTGCTGCTGGCGCCGCTGCAGGCGATGGCGTCGGTACTGCCGGCGGATCGCGCCGACGTCATGTATCACCAGTACGACGGCGGCGGCATGACCATCGACGGTCCGTCGGTACTGGTGCGCAAGGCCGTGCGCGACGATGTGTCCCTGAGCGCCAATTATTACGTGGACCAGGTGAGCAGCGCGTCCATCGACGTCATCACCACCGGCGCCAGCAAGTACAGCGAGGAACGCACCGAATTCACCCTGAGCGGCGACTACCTGCTGAACAAGACCATCATCAGCGGCGGCTACACCGGCAGCTCCGAAAATGATTACGAGGCCAACACCTACTACTTCGGCATCGCCCAGGATTTCTTTGGCGACCTGTCCACGTTGTCGCTGAATTATTCCTACGGCGCCGACGATGTTTTCAATGCAACCGACGAAGCCTTCGAAGACAAGGTCCGGCGCCAGAATTACCAGTTCAGCTGGAGCCAGGTGATGACCAAGAATCTGGTGATGAATTTCAACTACAACATCATCACCGACGAAGGCTACCTGAACAATCCGTACCGCTCGGTGCGCTTCCTGATCAACGACGAAGACCCCAGCCAGGGTTATGCCTTCCAGCAGGAAGTGTACCCCCGCACCCGCACCAGCCACGCCATGGCAGCACGCGGGCGTTATTTCCTGCCCTACCGTGCCGCGTTTTCCTTTGAGTACCGCCGCTTCAACGACACCTGGGAGGTCAACGCCTACAACCTGCAGGTTGGCTATACCCATCCGATCCGCGAAAACTGGACACTCGACGTCAAATACCGTTTCTACTCCCAGGACGAAGCCGAGTTCTATTCCGACCTGTTTCCGGAGATCAATTACCAGAACTATCTGGCGCGGGACAAGGAACTGAGCGAATTCACCTCGGACAATTTTGGTGTCGCGCTGGGTTACGAATTCAAGCCTGCCTGGGCCAGCTGGGTGGAAAAGGCATCTGCCAACATTGCGCTGGATTTCATGGAGTTCGACTACAACAACTTTCGCGACCTGCGCGTGCAGGGAGTGCCGGCTGGCAGCGAGCCCATGTACAATTTCGACGCAACCGTGACCCGCATATTCATATCCGCCTGGTTCTAGCAAGCAATTCGTTCTAAGGGGCACCTCAGTGCCCCCTCAAAGTCCATGACAATCGGCTATAGTTGCAAAAGGAGTGGGAAATCCCCTGTGGATTCCTACGAAGCCTTGGCATACCGCGCTACACAGGTTGATTTTCATGGAAGACACCAAGACCGTACTGTTGTGCGACAACGACCCGCACCTATGTACACTCTATAGCCGCTGCCTCAGCGGCCTGCCTGTCCAGCTGCTCAGCTGCGACAGCCCCCAGTCCCTGCGCAACATGGCCATCTCTGCCAGCCCAAGCCTGATCATCATGAACATCCATTTTGGCAATGATGATGGCTACCGGCTGTGCCAGCAGCTCAAGCGTAACGAACGCACCCTCACGATTCCCCTGCTGCTCACCAGCGACAGCCCCACTGGCGAGGAACGACAGCGAGCCCACAGCGCCGGTGCCATCGACCTGATTCCCCGACTGCCTTCCGCCACCTTTCTGCAGGAGAGAATTTTCGCCGTGCTGTTCGATCATCAAACGACGTCGCTGCACCACCGTCTGGGCAGCGAGCATTACCAGATACTGGTGGCAGAAGACAGCCCGTCACTGCAGCAGTTTTACGATCAGGCACTGTCCGGGCCGGAGTGCTCGGTGCATCTGTGCAACGACGGCCAATCCGCTTGGAAAGCCTTGCAGGGTAACGGCGACATCGACCTGATCATCGTCGACCTGTATATGCCGGGCATGGACGGCAAGGAACTGTGCAACCTGATCCGCGCCCACCACCAGTTCGACCAGATTCCCATCATCGTGATCTCCACCGAACAGGAGAAGCCGGTACTGTTCGATCTGCTCAACCAGGGCGTGAACGACTACATCCAGAAGCCATTCCGCGAGGAAGAATTGCGGGCACGGGTGCGCGCCCATCTGCGGGGGCGGCATTTCAGCCGTGAACAATTCCGCCTCAACCAGGAACTGATCGAACTGAGCGCCGCGCTGGAAGACAAGGTGGAACAGCGTACCCAGGAACTGTTCGACGCCAATGTGGAAGCCATCTACAAACTGGCAGTGGCCTGTGATCTGAAGGACATGGAAACCGCCGACCACATCCAGCGGGTGCGCAGCTATGTGGAAACCTTCTCGCGTCACCTGGGACTGGACGAGCGCACCGCGCGGGAATTCGGTTACAGCAGCATGATGCACGACGTGGGCAAGATCGCGATTCCCGATGCGATCCTCACCAAACCCGGCCCGCTCACACCGGCAGAGTGGCAGATCATGCGCACCCATCCGGTGAAGGGCCGCGACATACTCGGCGACAAACCCTTCTTCCGCCACGCCGCCGACATCGCCGTGGCCCATCACGAGCGTTACGACGGCACCGGTTATCCGTTCGGCGTGGCCG
>JBMOPR010000614.1:0-9962 GCA_049323075.1 Pseudomonadota bacterium | reverse complement strand
CAGAAATGGTGGTGGTGCAAAATGGAAAGGGCATTGTTGTAATGGTGGCGGGCCTGATCGGCCATGGCGCGGGCGGCCCCGTCCGCCTTGTTGATCACGATGGCATCCGCCAGTTCCAGTATGCCTTTCTTGATGCCCTGCAGTTCATCGCCCGCATTGGGCAGCATCAGGACCAGGAAGAAGTCCACCATGCTGGCCACTTCGTACTCCGACTGACCGACACCCACGGTTTCCACCAGGATCACGTCATAGCCTGCGGCTTCGCACAGCAGCATGCTTTCACGGGTTTTCTGCGCCACTCCACCCAGAGCGCCGCCACTGGGGGATGGGCGTATGAAGGCATTTTCCTGCTGGGACAGCACTTCCATGCGGGTCTTGTCGCCGAGAATGCTGCCGCCGGTGATGGGGGAACTGGGGTCTACTGCCAGGACAGCGACCTTCTTGCCCGCCCGGATGAGATGGAGGCCAAAGGCTTCGATAAAGGTGGACTTGCCCACGCCGGGAATGCCGGTAATGCCGATGCGGATGCTGTTGCCGGTATGGGGCAACAGCGATTCCAGCAGCTGCTGGGCCTCCTGACGGTGGCTGTCCAGTTTGCTTTCCGTCAGCGTGATGGCTTTTGCAAGGGCACGCCGGTTGCCCTGCAAAAGCGCTTCTTTATCGATGGACATCAGGGGTCAGTCCGCAATGCTGATGGCATCGAGTACCTTGCGGGCCGCCAGCGGGATTTTGGTGCCGGGGCCGAAGATGCCTTTTACGCCGGACTGGTACAGGAAATCGTAGTCCTGACGCGGGATTACGCCGCCTACCACCACGATGATATCCGTGGCGTTCTGGGCTTTCAGGGCGTTGATCAGGTCGGGTACCAGCGTCTTGTGGCCGGCGGCCTGGGACGATACGCCGATCACGTGCACGTCGTTTTCGATAGCCTGTTTCGCGACTTCGCTGGGTGTTGAGAAGAGCGGTGACAGGTCGATGTCGAAGCCCACGTCAGCAAACGCGGTGGCGATCACTTTGGCGCCACGGTCGTGGCCGTCCTGGCCCATTTTCGCCACCAGCATGCGCGGACGGCGGCCGTGCCTGTCTTCGAACGCCTTGATGTCGGACTGCATTTCGGTCCAGTCGGAATCGTTTTCGTAGGAGCTGCCATACACGCCGGACACGGTCTTGCTGTTCGCGTTGTAGCGGCCCCAGACTTTTTCGATGGCGTCGCTGATCTCGCCAACGGATGCACGGGCACGGGAGGCCTTGATGGCCAGATCCAGGCCGTTGCCTTCGCCGGTTCTGGCCCATGCGGTGAGCGCGTCCAGGGCAGCCTGGCAGGCCTTCTGGTCGCGGGTGGCGCGCATCTGCTTGAGACGGGCAATTTGCTGTTCACGCACCGAGGAGTTGTCAATTTCCAGTACGTCGATGTCATCTTCTTTCTTCAATACATATTTGTTGACGCCGACGATGACGTCTTCGCCGCGATCGATCCGTGCCTGTTTGCGGGCAGCGGATTCCTCGATGCGCAGTTTCGGCTCACCCTGTTCGATGGCCTTGGCCATGCCTCCCCGGGCCTGGATGTCCTCGATGATGCCCCAGGCCTTGTCGGCGATGTCCTGGGTCAGTTTTTCCATCATATAAGAACCGCCCCAGGGATCGATGACCTTGGTGATGCCGGTTTCTTCCTGGATGATGATCTGGGTGTTGCGGGCGATACGGGCGGAAAATTCGGTGGGCAGGGCGATCGCTTCGTCAAACGCGTTGGTGTGCAACGACTGGGTGCCACCGAACACGGCCGCCATGGCTTCGATGGTGGTGCGCACCACGTTGTTGTACGGGTCCTGCTCGGTGAGCGACCAGCCGGAAGTCTGGCAATGGGTGCGCAGCATGCGGGATTCGTCTTTCTTCGGATTGTATTCCTTGACGATGCGGTCCCACAGCAGACGCGCAGCGCGCAGTTTGGCAATTTCCATGTAGAAATTCATGCCGATGCCGAAGAAGAACGACAGGCGTGGCGCGAAATGGTCGATATCGAGGCCGGCTTTCAGCGCGGTTTCGATGTATTCCTTGCCGTCAGCCAGGGTGAAGGCCAGTTCCAGGGCCGCGTCGGCACCGGCTTCCTGGATGTGGTAGCCGGAAATGGATATGGAGTTGTACTTCGGCATGAACTTCGAGGTGTAGCCGATGATGTCGGCAATGATGCGCATGGAGCCTTCCGGCGGGTAGATGTAGGTGTTGCGCACCATGAATTCTTTCAAAATGTCGTTCTGGATCGTGCCGGACAGTTTGTCCTGCGACACGCCCTGTTCTTCGGCGGCGACAATGTACATGGCCAGTACCGGCAGTACCGCACCGTTCATGGTCATGGAGACGGAGACGGTGTCCAGCGGGATGCCGTCGAACAGGATTTTCATGTCTTCCACAGAATCGATGGCCACGCCGGCCTTGCCGACATCGCCGGTCACGCGCGGGTGATCGGAGTCGTAGCCGCGATGGGTGGCCAGGTCGAATGCCACGGAGGCACCCTGCTGGCCGGCAGCAAGGTTCTTGCGGTAAAACGCGTTGGATTCAGCAGCGGTGGAAAAGCCGGCGTACTGGCGGATGGTCCAGGGGCGGCCGGCGTACATGGTGGCTTTCGGGCCGCGCACGTAGGGGGCAAAGCCGGGCAGGGTGTCGGCGTTCGGCAGATCCTGGATGTCAGAGGCGGTGTAGAGGGGTTTGACGTCGATGCCTTCGGGTGTCTTCCAGACCAGGTGATCGGAGGATTTGCCCTTGCTCTCTTTGGCGGCCATCTTTTCCCAGTCAGCCAGCGAAGGCTTGTCGATCTTGTCTGTCATAACTACCTCAAATGCAGGATTCTGTGATGTGTCCGGACGGTCATCGCGCGCTTGCCCCGGCCCCTGAATCCTCTGGATTGTAAGGGCAGTGGGGGGATTTCGGAATGGCGTGCGGCGGAACGGAGCAGGGTCGCCCTCGTAAGGCGGTCGGTAGACTACCCAATTCAGGCCGGAAAATCACCTGTCAGCAGGTCGAAATCCTGTAACAATTGGCGACAACTTATTGATGCAGGGATTGCTGCAAGGGATTGATGGGGCGGAACAAAGTGGCCCTGGGTTGCCTAAGTTTACCCCTTGGCTTCCCCCGTCCGGGCATCCTCCGTAGAATAGGCGCCCTTGCACCGGTCGTTGATAACTTTATATGAGGGGAACACCATGATCATCGGTTTGGACCATATCGCCATTGCGGTTCCGGATCTGGAAAAGGCCATCAAGCGGTTCGCGGAAGACTTCGGCATTGCCCTGAACGGCACCGAGGCGGTGGAGGATGCGAAAACCACCACGGCGTTCTTCCCCATCAGCGGCACCCAGATCGAGCTGGTTCACCCGTTGCGCGGTGAAGGTCCGATTGCGAAGTATCTGGAGAAAAAGGGCGGCGGCTTGCACCACCTGTGCTTCCGCACCGATGACGTGGAAGGCGATATGAAGCGGCTGAAGGAAAAGGGTTATGAATTCCTGTCCGATGCGCCCAAGCCCGGCGCCCACAACACCCGCGTGGCCTGGATTCACCCCAAGTGCACTGACGGCGTGCTGATTGAAATTGCAGAGCATCCGCACACGGAGTACGACTTGTAATAGCGGTCTGCCGAATATTGGCCCGGATGTTTTCCGGGCCAACTTCACCATCTCGTTCTTTCCAATAAATTGCTGACATTGAACCTGCAACCACTGGCCTGGTGCAGGTATTCACGGACAGCGCGCCGCCAGCTCCCTGATTTTTGTCCAGTCCTGCTGCTGCAACAGTTTTGCCGGCGTCAGCCAGCTGCCCCCCACGCATACCACATTGCCGCAATTCAGAAAATCCTGCAGGGTGGCTTCGCCGATGCCGCCGGTGGGGAAAAATTTCATCGCGGGAAAAACCGCCTGCATGGCGCTGATGAATTCCACGCCGCCAGCCAGGGTGGCGGGAAACAGCTTTACGGTGTCGAGGCCGGCGTTTTCCGCCAGCATCAGTTCGGTCGGCGTCATGATGCCGGGCAGGATCGGAACCGAGGCTTTTTGTGCGGCTTCCACCAGACGCAGATCCAGGCCCGGGCAGACGATGAAGCGGGCGCCGGCGCTGAGCACGGCCTGCAGTTGTTGCGCGTTTTTCACGGTGCCGGCGCCCACCACCAGTTGTGGACGTTCACGGGTGAGCAGGATGATGGCGTCCAGCGCGCAGTCGGTGCGCAGGGTGATTTCTACAACGGTGATACCGCCCGCCGCCAGTGCATCCATCAGCGGCAGCGCCATGTCCAGCGAGGGCAGCGAAATGACCGGCACCACTTTCTTGCTGTGCTGCAGAAATTGTTGAAACGGGCTCATGGCAAGTCTCGCAGAATGAAACTGGCGCCCTGTTCGGCGGCGGTGACGATGGCGCGGGCGCTGGCAAACAGGCGGCGGCCCAGCGTGTTGGTTTGTGGCGGCAGAATAAAATCGGCGCGTTGTGCAAGTTCAGCGGCTGCCACATGCAATTCCATGCGCCCGGTTTTCCAGTCGAGTTCGATCAGGTCGCCATCGCGGATTTTGCCGATCAGTCCGCCGTGGATGGCTTCCGGTGTAACGTGAATGGCCGCGGGAAATTTGCCGGAAGCGCCGGACATGCGCCCATCCGTCAGCAGCGCCACCTGCAGGCCCTGATTCTGCAATGACGTCAGCGCCGGTGTGAGTTTGTGCAGTTCCGGCATGCCATTGGCGGAGGGCCCCTGGCCGGGCAGAACAGCGATGAAGTTCCCCGTCAGTTCGCCGGCCTTGAACGCTGCCTGCAGCTCTTCCTGACTGTGAAAAACCCGCGCTGGTAACTGCATGACGTGCGGCAGATGGGCCGGCAGGGCCGAGACCTTGAGGATGGACCGCCCCAGATTTCCACTCAACACGCGCAGGCCGCTGCTGGCTGAAAACGGTTTTTCCACCGGACGCAGTAACGTGCTTTCCGGATTGGGCGGCCGGGCCTCGCGCCAGGTTACTGCCTTGTCGCCCGGTTCGGGAAAATGCGTGGCGCTGGAGAAGGGCAGACCGTAGGCGGTGCGAATATCCGGAAACAGCAGTCCGTGCTGCAGCAGGGTTTTGATCACAGCGGGCGTGCCGTCCTGCTGGTGGTAGTGATTGACGTCGGCGGCGCCGTTCGGATACAGCCGCGCCAGCAACGGAATCACGTCCGATAATTCCGCAAAATCATTCCAGTCCACGATCCACCCGGCAGCACGGGCAATGGCCGGAATATGCAGGGTGTGATTGGTGGAACCACCGGTGGTCAGCAGGCCGATGATGGCGTTGACGATGTTTTCCGCCTCCAGCAATTCTCCAATTCCTGTGCCGGATTTTTTTGATTGCTCCGCCAGGATGCGCACGGTTTCGCGGGTCAGTTGCTGGCGCAATTCGGAATGGGGCGGCACGAAGGAACTGCCCGGCAGTTGCAGCCCCATCATTTCCAGCAGCATCTGGTTGGAATTGGCGGTGCCGTAAAACGTGCAGGTGCCGGAAGAGTGGTAGGACGCTTCTTCCGATTGAAGCAAAGTATCATGGCCGACCTTGCCTTCCTCGTAGGCAACCCGCACGCGGGCCTTTTCCTCATTCGACAAGCCGCTGTGCATGGGGCCGGAGGGCACGAACAATCCCGGCAAAAATCCGAACGACAGCGCACCGATCAGCAGCCCCGGCACGATCTTGTCGCAGATGCCCAGGTATAACGCGCCGTCGAATACATGATGGGACAGCGCAATCGCGGTGGACAGTGCGATGGTGTCGCGGCTGAACAGGGACAGTTCCATGCCGGGTTGCCCTTGTGTCACACCGTCGCACATGGCCGGCACACCGCCGGCCACCTGCGCCGTGGCGCCAAATTCCAGCGCAGCGGATTTGAGAAAATCCGGATAACGTCCGTAGGGCTGATGCGCCGACAGCATGTCGTTGTATGCGGTGACGATGCCGAGATTCGGCGTAATCTCTGTGTGCCGCAGCAGGATTTTCTCGTCGGGCGTCGCCGCTGCGTAACTGTGGGCGAGGTTGGTGCAGCCCAGGTGCGCCCGCGATGTAGGACGGGTCGCTCCCAATGCGCATTCCTGCAGGTAGGCATCGCGGCTGCTCTGGCTGCGGTCGCGGATTCTCCTCGCGATCTTGAGGACGACGGGATGAGTCATGATGAACGCTTCCGGGTGGTGATGACCGTCAGCCGCGTGTCTGCCTGCTGAACCAGCGGCCGTATCGGCGAAGTGGATTGTGTGTCTTTCACAATCCGATTGAAAACGTCACGCTTGTCCCGGCCAGGAATGAACAGCACGATCTGCCGCGCCGACACGAGCCAGGAAAAACTCATGGAAATGCGCGGGTAGGGTGCGCTGGCAGGATGTACGGCCACATAGCAATTCCTCGCTTCCATCGCGCTGGAAAAATCCTCTGCATCGGGAAACAGGGATGCGGTGTGACCATCCAGCCCCATCCCCAGCAGGACGATATCCGGCTGCACAACGTTTGCAACAGCTTCATTGCAGGCTGCCAGATTGCGTGTGAAATCGGCATCCAGCAGCAGTGGCTGGAAACGCGCTGCAGCGCCGTTCTGCGTCAGTAAATGCTGCTGCACCAGGGTGGCATTCTGGTCCTGGGGTTGATCCGGCGCCCAGCGCTCGTCCACCAGAAACAGATCGACGTTCTGCCAGGAAAAGTCACTGGTGGCCAGCAAATCAAAAACAGGCGCCGGCGATTTGCCACCGGATACAAAAAGGCTGATCCGCTGCTGCTCCCAGCGCCGGGTCTCCAGCAGGGCGAGCAGCCATTCAGCGCAATCGGTTGCGGCATCCGCATCGCACGTCGATTCCATCAGACGGTACATGTCATTTTGATCCTTCGTACCAGAGACGTCCGTCCTGCGCCAATAAAAGGGTTGAGCCGGACGGACCCCAACTGCCGGCCGTGTAGGATTCCGGCGGTGCGCTGGAGCGTTCCCAGTGCAGCAGAACCGGGTCCACCCAGGACCAGGCTTCTTCCAGTTCGTCCTGCCGCAGGAACAGGGTCTGATCGCCCTTCACTACATCCATCAGCAGGCGTTCGTAGGCTTCCGGTGAACGCCGGTTGCGGGAAGTGGGGCTCAGATTCAAATCGACGGTGCGCACGTCCATGCCCGGACCCAGGCGCTTGCCGCACAGACGCAGCGTGATGGATTCGTTGGGCTGCAGCGTGATCACCAGCTGGTTATCCATCAGCGGGCCTTTGGCGGTATTGAATATCCAGTGGGGGATTTCCTTGAACTGCACCACGATCTCGCAACTGCGGCGCGGCATGCGTTTGCCAGTTCGCATATAAAAGGGCACGCCTGACCAGCGCATGTTGTCGATCTGCACTTTCATGGCGACAAAGGTTTCCACTGTGCTGCTGTCGGCCACGCCTTCCTCTTCGGTGTAGGCGATGTACTTTTTGCTGTCGGATGTGCCCGCTGTGTATTGGCCTCGTACAACCTGGGAATTGATCGAGGCTTCCTGCAATGGCCGCAGCGAGCGCAGCACTTTCAGCTTTTCATCGCGAATCCGGTCCGGGTCGATGCTCGACGGAGGCTCCATCGCGACAATACACAGCAACTGCAGCAGATGGTTCTGCACGATGTCGCGCAGCGCGCCGGTTTCTTCGTAAAAATCACCCCGGCCTTCAACGCCGATGGATTCTGCGATAGTGATCTGGATGTGATCGACGTAATGGTGATTCCACAGGGATTCAAACAGGGGATTGGCAAAGCGCAGCACCAGCAGGTTCTGCACGGTTTCCTTGCCCAGATAATGGTCGATACGGTAGATCTGGGATTCGGTGAAGTAGTTCGACATCTGCCCGCTGATGAGTCTGGCGGACGCCAGATTGCGGCCGATGGGTTTTTCCAGCACGACCCGGGACGCTGGCGAAATCAGATTCATCGCACCCAGATTGGCGGCAACGGCGCCATACAAAGAAGAATGGGTAGAAAGATAAAACACCCGCGGCCGGCCATCGTCGCTCAGGTGCTCCCGCAGTGCACGATAGGACTCGCCCCGCTGCGCGTCGACAGAGGCGAAGTGCAGATGCTTGGCAAACTGTTGCCAGGTCACCTCGTCCCAGCTTTCCACTTCCAGGTGCTGCTGCAGGCGGCTTTCCACCAGGCTCAGATAGGCTTCGCGCTTGAGGGGGGCCCGGCCCACGCCAATGATGCGGGTGGACGGATGAAAGGGTGTCGACTGGTAGATATGATAGAGGGCCGGTAGCAACTTGCGCAGGGCCAGATCCCCACGCCCCCCGAACAGTACAAAGTCGAATAACGCATTGCCCGACGCTTTCAAGTTGCACACTCCCTGACTATCGGTGTCGCTGTCAATGTCCTGAATCAAATCCCCGTTGAACTTCAGTATAACTGATGCACTGAATCTGGCAGTTGTGGACGGATCTGCAATTAGCCAGCCAATTATGGATTCGCCACCGGCAAAACGTGTAGAATTCGCGCTCTCCAGCCTTTACTGCAATTACTGAGAGCCTAGCCCATGATCACGAAATGTATCTTCCCGGTGGCCGGTTACGGTACCCGCTTCCTGCCCGCCACCAAAATCCAGCCCAAGGAAATGCTGCCCATCGTCAACAAGCCGCTGGTGCAGTACGGGGTAGAGGAGGCCATGGATGCCGGGCTGACCGATATCGGCTTCGTGACCGGACGTGGCAAGCGCGCCATTGCTGACCATTTCGACATCAGTTATGAGCTGGAGCACCAGATCAAGGGCACTGGCAAAGAGCGGTACCTGGACAGCATCCGCAAGGTTATCGCCAACTGCACCTTCACCTATACCCGCCAGCAGGAAATGAAGGGGCTGGGGCATGCGATCCTGACATCGCGGGTCATGGTGGGCGACCAGCCTTTCGGTGTGATCCTGGCGGACGACCTGTGCGTAGAGCAGAGCGAAGGCGTGATGGCGCAGATGGTCAAACTGTACAAGCAGTTCCGTTGCAGCATTGTGGCGATCGAGGAAGTGCCGATGAGCGACATTTCCCGTTACGGCGTAATTGCCGGCGAATGCATCAAGGATGGCCTGTACCGCGTCACCGACATGGTGGAAAAGCCCGCAGCCGACAAGGCCCCGTCCAATCTGGCGATCATCGGCCGTTACATCCTGACCCCGGATATTTTCGAGATTCTGGAAAAAACCCCGCCCGGCGCCAACGGCGAAATCCAGATCACTGATGCCCTGCTGCAGCAGGCCAAGGATGGATGTGTGATGGCGTACCGATATAAGGGCAAGCGCTTCGACTGTGGCAGCGTCGACGGCTTTGTTGAAGCCACCAACTTCATGTATACCGAGTATTACCAGAAGGGCAAGCTCTGAGTCTTGCCCCCTGGACACGGCGCCAGCTGATGGTGGTGCCGTGGCTTGCGCGGGAGGAGTGCCACAAAGAGTGCTCCTCCCGCACATCTTCTGCTTCTGAAGTATTTCCCTATCTTGTACTGAAAAAATCGATCAGGCCCTGGGTTGAACCATCCAGGCGGGGATCAGTGCCGCCGGCCTTCAGGGTCGGGGTGATCTCGCCGCTCAATTGTTTGCCCAGCTCAACGCCCCACTGGTCGAACGGATTGATATTCCAGATGACCGACTGCACAAACACCTTGTGCTCATACAGCGCGATCAGGGCACCCAGGATGCGGGGTGTCAGTGTCTCGTAGACCAGCGTTGTCGACGGTTTGTTGCCGGCAATCACCCGATGCGGCGCCACCCTGGCGATCTGTGCCGGGTCGATGCCCTTGGCCTGCATTTCCTGCTGCACTTCCGTCAGGCTGCGGCCCTGCATCAGGGCCTGGCTTTGTGCCAGGCAGTTTGCATACAGGTCGCCCTGCTGTTCACCCACTGGCGTCCGGCTGCGCACGCCGACAATGAAATCCACCGGTACGGTCAGCGTGCCCTGGTGCAACAACTGGTGAAAGGAGTGCTGCGTGTTGGTGCC
>JBMOPR010000613.1:0-10182 GCA_049323075.1 Pseudomonadota bacterium | reverse complement strand
TGGTGGCGATGGTGGGGTTGGCGAACCGGTCGGGCGGATATGATCAGGCCCTGGTCGACTTTCTGCGCCCCCTGACGGCCACCCTGGGCCAGCTGGTGGATGCCGCCCGCACCCGCCAGGCGCTGGAACAGCAGCAGGCCCACATCCGCCATCTGCTGGGCAACCTGCCGGGCACGGTATATCGCTGCGCCAATGATGCAAACAGGACCATGCATTTCATCAGTGACTACGTTCACCCCCTCACCGGTTACCCGGCGTCTGACTTTCTGCCGGAACAGGGCGGCACCCGAACATTTGCCAGCCTGATCCACCCCGACGACGCACCCATGGTCAACGACAGCGTTCAGAACGACTTGCGTAACCAGCGGGGTTTCCGCATCGAATATCGCATCCTGCACGCCGACGGCCAGTATCGCTGGGTGCAGGAACTGGGGCGCGGCGTGTTCCAGCAGGACGGCAGCCTGCTGTATCTGGATGGATTCATCTGGGACGTCACCGACCGGAAGCGCCTGGAGCAGATGAAAGATGAATTCATCTCCACCGTGAGCCATGAACTGCGTACACCCCTGACCTCCATTTCAGCAGCCCTGGGATTATTGCAGGGCGGCGCACTGGGCTCGCTGCAGGACAACCAGCGGGAGCTGATCGCCATTGCCCACCGCAACAGCCACCGTCTCAGCCTGCTGATCAACGACCTGCTGGACATGGAAAAACTGGCCGCAGGAAAAATACCCTTCAACATCCAGCCGCAATCCCTGTTGCCCCTTGTACAGGAAGCACTGGAAGCCAACCGCACCTACGGCTACGAACGCAAGGTCTCGCTGACGCTGAAGCCGGATTCACCGGACATTTCAGTAGCGGTGGACAGCCAGCGGCTGATGCAGGTGATGTCGAACCTGCTCTCCAACGCCATCAAATTCTCACCGGAAAACGGGCAGGTGGAGATCGGCATCAGCCAGGCAGACAACAGCGCCCGGGTATCGGTCGTCGATCACGGCCCTGGCATTCCCGCCGCATTCCAGGACCGCATCTTCCAGAAGTTCGCCCAGGCCGATGCCTCCGATTCCCGGCGACAGGGGGGCACCGGACTGGGTCTGGCCATCACCCGGGAACTGGTGGAACGGATGGGAGGGCAAATAGGATTCCTGTCACAGGAAGGGTCCGGCACCACCTTCTTTGTCGATCTGCCCATGGCAACACCGCTCAACGAGGAAGCGGCATGAAAGCGGGTTGCATCCTGCTCTCGCCACGCGGAATTTCCGCCTGGATCACCCTGGCGGCCGGCCTGCTGATGACAACATTGCTGACCAGCTGGCTGTACGAGAACCGGCAGGAAAATGCTGCCGCCCGCTTCGGGCTGATAGCAGCGGATGTGATCAACCGTATTGAAAAACGGCTGAACGACCACGAGCAGATCCTGCTCGGCGGAGCCGGCCTGTTTGATGCGACGGGCACGGTTTCCCGCCAGCAATGGCATGCCTACGTCTCCCGGCTGCGTCTGGAATACCATTATCCGGGCATCCAGGGTGTTGGTTTCAGCCAGGCGATTGCACCCGCCGACCTGCCCCGCCATATCCAGGAAATCCGCAACAGCGGCTTTCCTGATTACCAGATCCGGCCGCTGGGCGAACGCACGCTCTACACTGCCATCATTTACCTGGAACCCTTTGCCGGCCGCAACCTGGCAGCATTCGGCTTTGACATGTATTCGGAACCCACCCGCCGCGATGCCATGCAGCGGGCCGTAAATGGCGGCATGACCAGCATCTCCGGCAAGGTGGCGCTCGTCCAGGAAACCCACGGCCCGAAGCAGGCGGGATTTCTGATGTATGTTCCGGTGTATCAACCTTACCAGCCGCTCACGACGCCCGCCGAGCGCTGGCAGGCACTGCGCGGATTTGTCTACAGCCCTTACCGCATGGACGACCTGATGCGGGGAATACTGGGAGACCACGGCCCTTTTGTCGACATTACCATCCACGACGCTGAAACCCTGTCCGACGAAAGCCTGATGTACGACTCCGCCAGCCTGCGCCAAACACCGCAAACTACCTCGTTCAAGCCCCGGTTCCGCGAGAACAAGACCATCCGGGCGTTTGGCCACGGCTGGACCATCAGCATCGTCAACCGTCCAGCATTCCTGGCCAAATTTGAATCCCCGCTGGATGTTCTGATTCCGGTGCTGGGAACCGGTGCCAGCCTCTTCCTGTTTGCGCTGCTGGTCTCCACGCAGGGACGTCGTGAGTCAGCGATGGCCCTGGCTGCCGACATGTCGGCACGCCGCGCGGAATCGGAAGAGCGTTTTCATCAGCTGTTCCTGCATCTGGGCCAGGGGGTTGTCATTCACCAGGCCGACGGGCGCATCAGCGATGCCAATCCTGCTGCCCAGCGCATTCTGGGACTGGATCTGGACCAGATGCGCGGCACCACCAGTTCCGATCTGCGCTGGCATACGGTGCGAGAAGACGGCACCCCGTTCGACGGAAAAGATCACCCGGCAACGCAGGCGCTGCACCAGGGCGTTCCTGTCACCGATGTGGCAATGGGTGTTTGGCATGAGCTGGAAGGAAACTGGCGCTGGATCAGGGTCGACGCCTATCCGCGGTTTTCCGGCAGCGATCAGCCCGCGCAGCAGGTTTACGCCGTTTTTACCGACATCACTGCCCAGCGTCTGGCCGACGAGGAAGTGCGCTCCGCGCGCAAACGTCTGTCCGATGTACTGTCGGCGGCCTCGGACATTGCCATCATCGCCACCGACACCAGCGGGCTGATCACGATCTTCAACACCGGCGCCGAGCGCATGCTGGGCTACAGCAGCGGCGACATCGCGGGCCGGCACACGCTGGAGCGGTTGCATCTGCCCGACGAGCTGCTGGCGCGCTGCCAGGAACTGAGCGCTGAACTGGGTCGCCCTGTATCCGGTTTCCAGGCACTGGTGGAGAAGGCAATGCGACAGGGTTCTGAGACCCGGGAATGGACCTATGTGCGCCAGGACGGCAGCCAGCTTCCGGTGTCGCTGCTGATCAACCCGATCCGCGACCGCCAGGGCGTCACGGGGTTTCTCGGTGTCGCACAGGACATCACGCTGCGCCGGCAGGCCGAGCAGGCCCTGCGCGAACAGGCCAGTCACACCCAGGCCATTCTCGACCACATCATGGACGGCATCATCACCATCAATGCCAGCGGTCTTATCCAGACGGTAAACCCTTCGGCCATTCGGGTCTTTGGCTATACTGAGCAGGAAATGCTGGGCAGGAATGTAAGCATGCTAATGCCAAATCCGCATAGGGACGCCCATGACCAGTACCTGCGCAACTTTCAGCAAACCCGACAGGCCCGCATCATTGGGGTGGGACGGGAAGTGGAAGGCCAGCGCAAGGACGGCAGCCTGTTCCCGATGGAACTGGCCGTCTCGGAAGTTTTCCGTCAGGGAGTGCCGTTTTATGTCGGCATGGTGCGTGACATTACCGAACGCAAGCGCGTTGACCGCATGAAAAGTGAATTCGTTTCCACTGTCAGCCATGAACTGCGTACGCCGCTGACTGCCATTTCCGGCGCCCTGGGCCTCATCTTCGGCGGCGCCACAGGCAAGCTGCCGGACAAGGCCGCAGAGCTGATCAGCATCGCCTACAAGAACAGCCAACGCCTCTCCAGCCTGATCAACGATCTGCTCGACATGGAAAAACTGGTGGCCGGAAAGATGTCGATCCAGCTCCAGGTGCAACCCCTGCAACCCCTGATCCGCGATGCACTGGAAATGAACCGGGCCTATGGCAGCGAGCGCAACATTCAGCTGCGACTGACCCGCGACATACCCGCCGTCAACGTGGCCGTGGACAGCCAGCGGCTGATGCAGATCCTGTCAAATCTGCTGTCCAACGCCATCAAGTTTTCTCCCGCCGGCGCCACGATCGATATCGATGTCACCACCATCCCTCACCATCAGGTCCGCATCAGCGTGACCGATCGGGGGCCTGGCATTCCCGCCGCCTTTCGCGAACGCATCTTCCAGAAATTTGCCCAGGCCGATTCCTCCGACACGCGCCAGAAGGGTGGCACCGGGCTGGGCCTGGCCATCTCGCGGGAACTGGCGGAACGCATGCAGGGTGGAATCGGATTTGAATCAGAAGAGGGTCACGGCTCCTGCTTTTACCTGGATCTGCCGCTGAGCGGCCCCGGTCAGGTCCTGCAACACGATGACCAGAACGCGCATTCCACCCAGCAGGCAAAATCCGCATGAACTCGTTGCAACGCATCCTATACATCGAGGACGAGCCCGACATCCAGGCCGTGGCCACTCTGGCACTGGAAGCCGTGGGCGGATTCGCCGTCAAAATCTGCTCATCGGGTGAAGAAGCACTGCGGGAAGCATCCGACTACCAGCCGGAACTGATCCTGCTGGATGTGATGATGCCCGGCATGGACGGACCGACCACACTGAAAGCCCTGCGCCAGCTGACGGCATTGCAGTCGGTGCCCGTCGTGTTCATGACCGCCAAAGTGCAACCCAGCGAAGTCAATCACTATCTGTCCCTCGGCGCCTGTGGCGTAATTGCCAAGCCGTTCGACCCCATGACGCTGGCCAGCAAGGTGCAGGACATCTGGCACCAGCAGAATCCAGACTGAATGAGTAACCGGCCATGCCTTCCGCTAACCTGAACGAACGGCTGGCCAGCCTGCGGCGGGACTATCTGGCGCGGCTGCCAGGGGAACTGGCTGTTGTGGCGGACCTGGCGCGGCGGCTGGCAAGCGGTGCGGCTGATCATGCCACGCTGAAGGAACTCCATTTCCGCCTGCACAGCATTGTGGGTTCCAGTGGCACCTTCGGACTTGCCGCGCTCAGCGCCGAATGCCGCCGGCTGGAACAACTCACCAAGGCCTGGCAGGAAAATGCCGATACGCGGCCCGCTCCTGACAACTACCAGACATACGTTGACGCCATTGCGGCGCTGCCGGGGCTCATTGCAACCCCCGCTCCACCGAAGAACAACGCCAGTCACGCTCAATCAGACAGCCCGGCCCCGCCTGCCAGCATCCTGCCGGTATGGCTGGTCGAACCGGACACTGAGCTGGCCCAGGATCTGCAACGGCAATTGCAGTCCTTCGGCTATGACGTCCGCCTTTTTCATTCACTCAAGGACGCCCGCGCAGCGGCCAGCACCAGTCTGCCGGAAATCCTGCTGCTGGAACTGCCACCGGAAAACAGTGAACGCCCCAGCGAGGCGGAAGCCCGGTTACGCATCGGGTTCAGCGCCCTGAAATGCCCCATCCTGATTGTGGCCGACAGCAACGACTTTGACTGCCGCGCGCGCGCCGTCCGCATCGGCGCCGACGATTTCTTTCCCAGACCGCTGGAAGTACCCCGGCTGATTAACCGGATGGCGCAACTGGTGGCGCAGCGCCATTCACCCAAGCTGCGCGTACTGATCGTCGACGATGACACCACGCTGGCCGATCATTACCGGCTGACCCTGCTGGCAGCCGGAATGGAAGCCGATATTCTGCAACAACCGCGCGACCTGATCGCCAAACTCGCCACCTTCAACCCTGAACTGGTACTGATGGACCTGTACATGCCGGAGCATTCCGGTCCGGAACTGGCCGGCGTCATCCGCCAGCATGAGCGGTGGACCAGCCTGCCGATCATTTACCTTTCAGCCGAAACCAATCTGGACCTGCAGATTGAAGCACTGCGGCGCGGCGCCGACGACTTCATCACCAAACCCATTGCCGATGCCAGCCTGGTTGCCCTGGTGCGGGCTCGCATCGACCGGGGCCGGCAGATCGACACGCTGATCACCCGCGACAGCCTCACCGGGCTGTTGCGTCACGCCAGCATCAAGGAAGCGGCCAGCATCGAGATGAAACGTGCCGCACGCACAGCTCGTCCGCTCAGCGTTGCCATCGTGGATATCGACCACTTCAAAAAGGTGAACGATACCCATGGCCACGCCACCGGCGACGTGGTCATCACGGCCACCGCCAATCTGTTGCGCCAGCGGCTGCGTCAGTCCGACATCATTGGCCGTTACGGTGGTGAAGAATTCCTGATCGTGCTGCCTGAATGCAGTAACGCGGATGCCGAGCGTCTGCTGAACGATGTCCGCCAGCGCTTTGCCACCATCCAGTTTGGCCGCAGCGGCGACGAATTCAGCTGCACCCTGTCAGCGGGCGTGGCCAGTCTGGAAGATTGCGGCCAGGCGCTGCTGTCAGCGGCCGATGCCGCGCTCTATCAGGCCAAGGCGAGTGGCCGCAACAAGGTCTGCGTTTCCCAGAAAAGCGCGCCGGATGCGGGAACGGACACATGAGCCGTCATGATGTCCAGTCCATGCTGGCCGCCCTGCGCGCTGACTTTCTGGACGCCGTGCCGGAGCGTTGCGACCAGCTCGAAGCACTGATTCTGGCCATCGAAAAAAACTGGGATCAGGATAAATTCGAAGCGCTGTTCCGTCACGTGCACAGCCTGAAGGGTTCCGGTGGCACCCATGGCCTGGGCATCATCAGCGCCATTTGCCACCACCTGGAAAACCTGCTGACGGAAATCCAGCCTTCACACCAATTGACCCGCGCATCCGCTGTGCGTGCGCTGGCCTGCGCGGATCTGCTGCGACAGGCGGAAGCCGAAGCCCGTCAGGCCAAACCTTCGTTCACCGCCATTGAAACTGAACTCGACCGGCTGCGCCAACAATCCCTGGCCAGCCGCAAGGCCGGACTGATTGCGGAATCGTCGGCAGCCATGAGCCATTTCTACCAGCAGGTACTGAGCCCCCTCCCGGTGCAGCTGCGGATCACGGACAACGGACTGACCGCGCTCGAACACCTGTTGCGGGAACCGTTTGATTTCGTCATCGTCGGCCGCGAACTGCGTGAACTCAACGGTGTTGCGTTGATATCCGCCTTGCGCGCTTCGCAGACCCGCAACCAGTCCATCCCTGCCTTTCTGGTCACCAGTCGTCCCGATGGCATTCCGGCCCACGCCGGCTTCAACGCCATTATCCTGCGCGATCAGCACCAGGCCACACAGCTGCGGTCCGTTGTCGAGCAGCAGGTGCTGCATGCCGGCAACACCAGCGAATGAGCAGATGTGGAATCTCAAACTGAATGACATAAAACATCATTGGTTTTATTGGCTATTTAACGAATAGTGGAGATGAGTTGACAGAATCAAAATCTCAAGTGGACATTAATATCCGGGCCATGTCCCAGCTTGCGGGGAATGAGCAATTAATCAGCCACATATCGACGCCCAACTTTGCAACCCGTTATGTCTTTTTTTAATGCCTCTCCGGTAGCCAGGGCCTGATTAATACGACAATTGACGTAGTTGTAGTAGCGAACTCCAATGAGCCTGTAGCCGGATATGTAATGTTGTTACAAGCGAGTGATGTTTTTTAAAAGCCCGATCCACTCAGTTTAGAGTTTCTCCTTAGGGCGAGAAGCGGACCTTCGCTAGATTCATTACGCGGCCTTAACCGAGCATGGATGGATTACACCCGCCATCAATAAATCGGCTATCGATATGGACGCACAAAAATTCCCGTCTGTTGACCATACTGCATCTCTGCAGCTTTCTGGTCGTGCTTTACAGTCTGTCCATGTTGGCACCATTGGATATGAATAAAACATCTCCGCTGTAATTGCGCTCCTGATCGCCTAAAAAAAAAGGCGGCAATCGGGAAACCGCATCCTGCGAAATCATCCATCAGATATTGAATCTGCCACTACGCCTGAAAGGCACCAATATTCCCGTGGGCTTACCCACTGTCCGGGCCAACCGGCATACGCAGATATACCCATTGCAGGTGTCGACTTGACTCAAATCAAACAGTTCCGGCCATGAATGTTCAACGCTTCGGACTGATACCACAGAAGGGGGACATTTCATGGATAATCACAACATCCGGCACAGTCAGGCGGCACTGCAAACGAAACCCGCAGTCGATTTGCCTGCATCCCAGTGGAATCTGTTGTCCGACTATCTGCTGACCCGGTGGGGCAGCCTGGCCAGCGCGGAGCTGGATGCCATTGCCGGGAGCCGGCAGCGCTTTGTCGAGCTGATGCGGTCGAGCTATCACCTTAGCCGCGGCGAAGCCGACAACCAGTTTGAAAAACTTGCACGGCGGGTGGAGCAGTATCAATGCAGTCCCCATGCCATCAGCACGGGCAGACGCTGACGCGGCCCCTTCCTTCACCGATATGATGACCCGGGTCAATAGGTCGGCCGCAATGCGGAAACTACCTATATTGCAATCCAGGCAGGCGTCCTATGCTGACCCCGTTGACACGAGAGTGCGAATCCGCACGCTAGGTCTTTTGCCGAGGACACTGCATGAGCATCAACAGGGAAATCCGCTCTCCTTTTTCCACCTTCGACGCCTCAATCAAGCACATGGCCTGGGCGATGATCGAATCCATGCCGGACAGCCTGATCGTGACTGCATTGAACGGCGAGATCATTTATCTCAACAATGCGGCAGAGCAATTGTTGGCGCTAACCTTTTCCCAGGCTTTCTCCCGCCGGATCGATTCAGTACTGCACCTGGAGCCCGTGCCTGACCAAAAGAATGCCGTAGATGACTGGAATCAGGTGGCGGGAGAACGTGTTGTTCCTGTCAGTGGTCGCCAACTGCAAGGGCGCTGGCTGCTGGACCGGGATGGCAAGGTAACACCGGTTGATATCCGGGTTTCGATGGTTCGCCATGATCCCAATTCTGATGCCAACCTGCTTCTGTCCATTCGAAGCACACCGGAGACGGCAGCCAATCCAGATGATCAGATTGCTCGGCGCCAGCCCCGGGTGCTTGACTACAAGGGGTTTCACCGCCGTATTCGCGAGGCCTTCGACGACAGCAGACGCAACGATCGGGAGCACGGGCTGCTATTCCTGACACTGGAAAGCGGCAGTGGGGGTCAGGCGTCTCCCGGCGCTGGGACCGACGAAAATGATCACATCGAAATCGCTTCCGCAATCCGGGCAGCGGTAGGACCGCATGAATCAGTGTGTCGGCTGGGCACACAAAAATATGGCGTGCTGCTGGACGGATATTCCCTGCTAAATTCCATTCGTTCCGCCACCGCCATCATGGGTAGCCTTTACGGCGACAAACCTGTTCGCGACTGCGATCCGGCGACGATGAAAATCTGGATCGGTGTAGCCCCCATTAACAAATTCAGCCCCGGGATTCCCGCAAACCTGATTGGAATGGCGCTGGTGGCAAGTTGCGAAGCCAAGTTGTCCGGCGAATCGCTGGCGGTCAGGGTGTACCGGCCCGGCGTGAAGGTTGCGTTCACCGAACCGGAATCATTTCGCCAGGAGGTCACCTTGGGCGCGGACAGCTGAAAATGATGCTTATCATTCAAATGAGGGGCGGCTTTGCTCATGTGCGCACAACACTTTCCAGTAAATGACCATCACCAGAACGACATCGGTAGCCGAACCTTCACTCCGCCGACCTTGCCCAAAACTATTTCCGCAGCATCCTGCGAACCTCAGGCTGCAATAGCGGCTGAGACCGCTCTCCATCATGTCGACAGGATTCTGTTGAGCCGCCTTCATGATGCGCTCTTGCCCGAGCCCATCATGGCGTTTCTAACGCAGGACTGGCGGGATGTCATGGTGAAAACCTGGGACAACGACGGCCCGGACAGCAGTGAATGGCTCGAAGTCCATCAGCTTATTGATCATCTCGTGTGGGCGGTTCGGACTTCTCACGACGAACGCAGCCGTCAACGTTTGCAACGGGTTAGAAAAGATGTTCTGAGAACCATGATTCATAGTATGGAAAATAATTTCCTGCCCCGGGATCATATTCTGAATTTGGCATCCATTGTCGATCAGACATTCACGGCCATAGAATCCCAGCAACTGAGCAGGATTGAAATGGTGGCCCTGCGGCCCCGTCAGCTGCAGGAATCGAGGGACACCAATTGCGGCGAAAAGCGCCGGGGTGAAATGACCGCCGTCGAGCGGCAGAAGCTGAAAATTCAGTCATCGGCCAGAGAATACCTGTTCAGGGCGGTGTCGCTCGAGGAAGGTACCTGGGTGTTATATTCGCCTCCGAACAATGCCAGAGCCTTTCATTGTCGACTGGCGCGTGCGGGAACAGACACGGCATCGTACCTGTTCCTCAATTGCTTTGGCGCATATGTGCTGGAGCAAACTGTCGGGGAACTGGCTTTCAA
>JBMOPR010000612.1:0-10206 GCA_049323075.1 Pseudomonadota bacterium | reverse complement strand
GCAGACCGCCGCCGCGCTGGAACAGCTGGGCATCAACACCACCTCGCTGGTGGCCCTGCTGGGTGCTGCCGGAATTGCCATCGGTCTGGCGCTGAAGGATTCGCTGCAGAATTTTTCCTCAGGCGTCATGCTTATCATCTTTCGCCCGTTCAAGAACGGAGATTTGATCGAGGCTGCCGGCGTCACCGGCGTGGTGGAACACATCGGCATTTTCACCACCAATCTGAAAACCGGTGACAACAAGGAAGTGATCGTACCCAATGGTCAGGTGTATGGCAGCACCATTACGAACTATTCCGCCAAACCCACCCGTCGCATCGATCTGGTCTTTGCTATTTCCTACGACAGCGATTTTCGCAAGGCCAAGGACATTCTATCCGGAATTCTGGCAAAAGATACGCGCGTGCTGCGGGATCCCGCACCGACTGTGGCGGTGGGTGAACTGGGAGAGAAATCGGTCAACCTGCTGGTGCGGCCGTGGGTAAAATCCGGCGACTACTGGGACGTCTGCTGGAACATCAATGAGCAGGTCAGGGCAGAATTTGAAGCCGCAGGAATAAAATCGCCCGCGCCGCAGATGAATTTTCACCTGCATCCTGCCGAACAGCAGTAAAAACGCAGAAGGGTGAAGTTTTTGGCTTCACCCTTCTTTGCTTTACTTAAATAACCTGTACGTTTTCAGCCTGCGGGCCTTTCTGGCCTTGTGTCACGTTGAACTGAACTCGTTGACCTTCGGTCAGTGTGCGGAAACCTGAACCAGTGATTGCACTGAAATGAACGAATACATCGGGGCCGTTATCCTGTTCAATAAAACCAAAACCTTTGGATTCGTTGAACCATTTAACTTTGCCTGTTGAAGCATTTGCCATAAAATTTTCCTGACTTTTACCAAAAGAATTTACGAAGTACCCGAAGGTGTTGAGACACGACGCAAGGCTGGCGGCAGGAGTTACTGATGATGATCACGACGAGAAAATCTAAGGGGCTTTTCGTTTTGAACAATCACTTTGGCACACTGCTTTGGGCAATGCTTTACCGATTATAGCCTTAACCACTTGCCCGTCAACGGGGATTTACTGCCAGAAACGGCCGATTTTCTCTGGCGAAACATCCAGATCCAACCGGCGCCCCTGAACAGGGCATTGATAGCAAAGGTGAACCGCAGCCAGGTGCAATCCGCCTGGTGCCGCGTCTCCATAACGGGCATCGCCCAGGACCGGATGCCCCATTTCAGCCAGATGCCGCCGGATTTGATGCTTGCGCCCGGTTTCGATCTGAATAGTCAGCAGACTGCTTGTGTCATTTTCTTCTAACACGGTGAAATGCGTCATGGCGTTTTTGCCGTCCAGCGGCGTCGCAATACTGCCTTTGGTAACACCCATGTTACCGGTCACACGGACGCGATAATGTTTTTCCATTTCCCGGGATGAAAACAGATGGCTGAGTTTGTCCGCCATCTGCCCGCTGTGCGCCACCAGCATCAGGCCACAGGCCTCCCGATCCAGCCGGTGAACCAGAAAACATTGCCTTTTCTGCTGAAAATGCAGCTCTGCCAGCCGCAACAGACTGCAGTGATCACCCCACTCACTGCCCTGCGCCAGCACCATGGGAGGTTTGAACCAGACACTGTATTGCTGCAGATCCAGCAACAATTCCGGCTGAGGCGGTTTGATAGACAGCAAAAGTTCATCGAAATGAAATGAAAGCGTGCTTCCGGCCGGCACCGAAGCGGTAGCGCGCCGCACGCGCTGGAATCCACCGCGGGACTTTTTGATCCGTAACGCGCCACAATTCAGCGCATGCTTAATACGTCCCTTTGACAGGCCGGTCTTCCGCGCCAGATAGTCGGTGACATTGGGCAAGGGTACAGCAATGGTTTCTTCCAGCGAAATACGGGTGGGATGCGGTGTGTTCACGCTGGCTGAAACTCCTGGTCCATGAATCGGTTGGTCTGTTGCAATGCCGGAATCAGGACAGTATCCGCATAATGGCAACCTGTCACCAGCACGGCGTTCTGCCCGCTCTTGCCCGACTGATCGGCACTGTGGCCACCCCCTGACAGCAATTCCTGCAGGAGAATGTCATAACCCGGTTGCCACGCCTGTGCATTGCCAAACTGCCGGCGCAGACCCGCCAGAATCGCCATGCCGGAAAAATCCAGATCACCAAAAAAATAGACGGGCCAACGGTCTTCAGGATGGAACCAGTCACTTTCAAACTGCGCACGCATAGCCGATGCGGCTACGGACTGGAAGTCAGCCGCTTCCACACAGGCAAACATCACACTGCCCCGCTGACGAATGCTGTCGGCCGTCGCGCGGAAACCGGCGCCGTACACGATTGCCAGATTGTCAGCGCCCGGCAACTGACCCAGGCAGGCACGCACAAACGTGTCCTGGTTTTCAATGATCAGCACGCCTTCGATCTCTGTCGGCAACTTCACCTGAAGCAAACGGGCACGCCGTGTCAGCGATTGCATGACCTGGGGGAACAGCTTTATCAGCAAGTCCTGCCGGCCGTCGAGATATTTGGAATCCCCCCAGAAGCAACTGGCAGACAACTCCCGCAACGACAGACAGCTCTCTGCACGCCCGGAAATCCGGGTAAAAGCCGCAATGACATCGTCAGCGGACTTGCCGGGCACTTTCAGCTGGTGCATGGCCGCCAGTAGCGAGGCCCCCTGGTCGGCAAATGCCGTGCGTTGGCGATACACCGCGTCCTGCATGCTGAGGGGAAATTCATCGTAGGCAGGCAATTCCAGCCAATGGCGCAACACCGGAATCGACAGGGGTTTCAATTCAACATGGGCGCCTTCGTACTCGGTTTCAAATTGTTTCTTGCGCTTTGATGACAGGCGGATCTGCAACAGATCAAAATCGCGCTCTGCCAGCAATTGCAACAGTCCGAACAGGCGTGGCCCTTGATTGTGATTGAAATCGAACAGCGGCGCACACCAGGCGATCTTCTCGCTGATGCGCACGCGGGGCTTGTGTCCCGTCTCCGCCTTGCGCAACAGCAGCTTCAGGATGTGCTGGATGAACGCCTCTTCCTTCACCCAGATCGGGCACTCCGGCGCCGTCATTCAATGCCTTCCATGAAATCCAACGTCGCCTGTTCGCGAATCGATGTGCGCTGCTGTTGCCACAATGCCTTGATGCGCTCCTGATTGCATTCCTTGCGGTCCACCAGCACGCGGGTGTTGAGTTCGCCGATCTTGCGATTGCTCTGGCATTTGGAAAACACGGTCTGGTTGGAAATGATGTCCATGAACGGACCGGATTTGCTGGTGGGCATAATGAACACCAGTTGCAGGCCCAGCGTGTCGGTCAGATAGCTGATCACTTCGCGGGAACGGGTCTCGTCCATTTTGGAAAAGGCTTCGTCCACCAGCACCATGCGCAGGTGCGTATTGCCTTCGTTGAAGCGGAAGGCGGACGTAATCGCAGCAGAGCGGATGATATACGCCGGCGTTTCCAGCTGACCGCCCGACCCGGTGCCATACTGACTGAGCGGAATCGGTGCCTTGCCCAGTGGTTCCTTGTAGATTTCATAGTTGCGGTAATGCCGGTAATCGGCAATGCGCTGCAGTTCGCGGAAGGCTTTCTGCTCGTCGTCATCCAGCAGCATGGCCACCAGTTTTTCCCGCACGGATTGCACTGCTTTCGGCAACTCCATATCGAACAGGCTGACGCCATCGCCCTGATTCGGCAGCTGCGACACTTCCTTGAAGAAACGCCAGTATTCCTTGAATTCGGGCACCCAGTCCCAGGCGAAATAGAAGCGTTCCTGATCGGTGCCGAAGCGGTGATGCTCCAGCTCGCGGTTGAGATCTTTCAGCGCCCGCTCGCCTTCATTGATGGCCTGATAGATGCTGTGGCACAGGTGGCTGACGAAGGTTTCGTTGAAACGGTCGCGCAGTTGCGTCAGGTGTTCGTGTTTTTCCACCAGCACGTTGTTTTGCAGACGGTTGCGGATGTTGTCCACCTCCGCCACCAGATCGCTGATGCGTTTGAAGAACGCCGGTTCGTGCAGCTGGGAAAAATCCGGATCGTAAACAATGGCATCGAACGGATTGCAGCGCTGGTTGTGCTGCATGATGGTGTTGAACAGGTTGTTGGCATCCTGCTGCAGGATTTTGTCGATGTTGTTCAATTCGTCGCGGTAGAAGCTGTGGTCGTCCACGGTGAGCTGCGCATCGGCATCCAGTAACAGCTGATCGACATCGCACTGGGGTTGCCAGTGCTGGATCTGGCGCACCGCCGCTTCATGACGCTCGGCGTCGTGCTGCAGTTTTTCCTTGTCCTTGTCCAGCGCCTCGGCGGCGCGGGTGGCAGCATTCAGCTGCTCCTGGGTGCGGCCCTTGTCGTTTTCCAGCTGTTTCAGATCGGCTTCCAGTTCGGCGAAACGCTGACGGGTTTGCACCAGTTCCGCTTCGAGGCGTTCGAAATCGCCGGTGTCCAGTTGGGCCAGCGCCTGCTCCGAGCGCTTGAGCTGACGATGAATATCCAGCATTTCCTGCAGGGTGCGGCCAAAACTGATGCCCTGCACGCTGCTCACGGCCTTGAACAGTTGCTGGGCGGCTTCCACCTGCTGCTGGCGCTGGGTCATGCCGGCCAGCAGAGTTTCCAGTTCTTTCTGCTTGGCCACCAGTGCGCGCTCGCGTGCACTCTGGCCGAAGACCAGTTCTGCATCGGGAATGTCGCAGCGCCACATGCTGTAATTGCCGGACGCCAGACCATTGCTGGTAATTCCGCGCGCGGTGGAGCGCAACGTTTCCGCATCCGGCACCCGCACCACGCTGCCGTAGCTGGCACGCAGATAGTATTCGGCGGTTTTGTGCTGGAATTTCAGAATGTGAATGATGGAATCCGCCGCCGGCTGGAACCGCTCGGCATCACGCTGCGCCTTGCTGCCCTGAATCACCCGCGCACTGTTGCGCTGGCCCGGCAGGCTGCGCACGATGCGGATCGCTTCGGCTTCGTATTCCGGCTGCACAATAATGGAAAACCGCGCGCCACCCAGATAGCCTTCGATGGCCATCTGCCACTGCGGATCGAGCACGTCGATGTAATCGCACAGCACCCGCGGATCGGCATCGGGGCACTGGGCGCGAATGGCTTTCAGCGCCACTTCCACACCGGGTGGATAGGACACCTTGCGCGCTTCCAGTTGCGCGATTTCCTTTTCCTTCTGCTGCAACTGACGCTGCTGGGACTGCAGTTCGCGCTCCCATTCGTTCTTCAATGCCGCCAGCTGATCGCGCACGCTGGCGACCTGTTCCGACACCGGCAGATGCAACCGGTCGCTCCATTGATTGTGCAACGTATCCAGTTCAATGGCGCGGTCGAGGTATTCTTCCAGCGGGGCGATATCCACCCAGTCACGATTGAACAGACGCTGCAGGTCGATGCTGTGGGTCTGCTCCAGTTTCAGCACGGCACGCAGGGACTCCCGCAGCGGCTTCTGGTCCAGCGCGGCGATGTCGGTGCCCCAGGATTGCTGCTGCAGGCTGGCGGCGATCTGTTTGGTGCTGTCCAGGTTGCGGCGTAACTGCTGGTCCTGCTGCAGCAAGGGTGCAGCTTTGCCGGTCAATGCATGCTGTAATTTGGTGATGGTGGCCTGCAGCTGGTCCTTTTCATTCAGCACCGATATGCCACGACGCTGCGCTTCCAGCTCCACGATCTGCTGGTGGGTTTCTGCCCGGCGTTCACGGTTCACCGCCAGCCGGGTTTCACGTTCCTGGATATCGTCCTGCAGTTTCTTCTGCAGTTGTTTGGTATCGATATAGGCTTTCTGTTTCAGCTGGAACAGGCGGCTGGCTTCCTGGTAGCGCAGAACGGCGCGCAGAATCCAGTGTTCGACATAATGACTGCTGGTGGCAGACACCTGCTGCAGGATGCCAAGGGATTCACGGATATGACGTGCGTCCTCTTCCATGCCGTGAATGGTTTTCATCAGGTCGGACACGGTGCGGATCGCTTCGCCCAGATCCTTTTTCTCCAGGATTTCCTCGGCGACAAAATCGTTGATGCTTTTTACCGGCTTGTAGGCCATGAAATTGGCAAAGGTGCGCGCCGCGTGTTTGGCTTCGCGGTCCGACACAGCATCGCGCTTGCCCCGCAGCAGGCCATACAGCCGGCGCAGATAGGCACCTTTCTTGTCGTAGACCTCCAGCGCTTTCTTGCCGAATTCGCGCTGCAGCAGGTCGGTCAGTTCGTGAAGCGGCACCACATGCTTGCCGTCGTTATAACTGCGGACCAGCTTGTCAATGCTCAACTCGGTTGCCGGCAGAATGAAAAACTGCACGTCGTCGAGCCGCGCCTGGCGCTGGTTGCCGGCGCTGTCCAGGTGCGCGCGCATGCCCATCAGGATGGTGAAGGGTTCGGCCTTTTCCCCGCGCCCGGGCGCGAACACGGCGCCCAGATAACCGTCGGTGGTGGACAGCCGCGCGTAACTGCCGTCATCGCAGCCCAGCACATACGACGCCAGCGTGCGCACCTGCTTGCCGCCACGACCACGCTGGGTGGTTTCATCCTGGCCCGGGTTGAAGTTGAACAGGTTTTCGTAAGCTGCGGTCATCAGGGTTTGAATGCCGTCCGCCGCCGTGGTCTTGCCGGAACCGTTGCCACCGGAAAACAGGTTCACCGGGCCGAAGTCCAGTTCCAGTTGCGGAATGTTGCCCCAGTTAACGTAGAGCATTTTTTTCAGAAACATGCGTTATTCCTCGCCCACGGCAAACAGGGTGGATGCGGGCTTGCCTGACATTTCCGACGCATCTTCGTCGAGGGAATCAGCATCCTCAGCCGGAGCAGTACCGGCAAGACCGGCCCCCAGATTCTGCAGAATGGTTTCATTGACGAAGCTGGTGATCGAAGGCCGGATTTTCAGCCAGGCATCCTGCTGCATCAGATCGCTGCCCTGGCTGAACTGCATCAGATCGCTGCCCTGGCTGAACTGGATCAGCCGCAACTGGCGCAAACGCCGGAACAGCTGCGCGCGCTCGGTTTTCTTTTCCGGCAAGGTGCGGTTGAGCAGATTCTTCAGCGCAATACCCAGCGCTTCCAGCGACAGCATTACCGAACCCTGCTCGTCGATCTGCCCTTCCCGCAGCGCCTTGTCGTATTCGGCGCGCAACACCAGCACTGTTGCCACTTCCTGCTGGCTCAGCTGCGCCCGCAGACCACCGCTGAACGGCTGGGCGTCATCATCGGGCAATCCAGGCACCTGCGCACCGGGCGGAAAAATTCGCACGAAGCAGAAACGCCTGTCGTGCTGGATACGCACCCGCAGCGGTGACAGATAGTCCTCCACCAGATCGTGCAATTGCAGGTAACGGTCGTACAGCTGTTCCTCGATCTGGCTTTCATCCCGGCAGATCACGCCGTAATCCAGCAGCCGGATCAGCAGCTCACTGAATTCATCGGTACTGAACTGTTTGGCACTGAGTTTCTGTTGCAGCAATTCGGATAGGTTCATTCTGGCTGTTTCATTCAGATGCAGGAACCGGTGCGGTATCTGAACCGCGCACCAGTTCGATATGAAAAATGTCGAACGTGTCGAAGTAATTGTTCTTGCCCTGCCCGCCGGCGTATTCCACCTGGAAACGGTAATCGCTGTCGAAATGCTGGTGCGACGCGGTTTCAATGGCGTGCGCCATGGCCAGCAGTTCGCGGGCATTCTGCACCGGCAGATCGGCGGTACTGATGCGGCTGCCGCCCGCCATCGCCTGCACCACGTAATCGCGCAAGCCTTCGTTGTGCATGAAAAACGCCTGGTCCAGCAGATTCTGCACCAGCATCTCGCGCCGGTTCTGCTCGCTGACGGCCTGCTCTTCTTCCACCCGGGTATCCAGTGGCATCTGCTCGCGCCGCTGGGTCAGGCGCACCTGCTCGGGGTCGATCAATTGCACCCGCAACGGCGCCAGTTCCCGCCCCGCCTGTTCCAGCCGTGCGTTCTGGTCCGTTTCCGGCAGTTGCGCCAGCTGGCGGCAGACTTCCACCACGTCGTTGTCGCGCTGGGCATTCAGATACGACAGCTGGCGAATGATGATGTCGGCCCGCTTGGTGAAACTCTGCAGTGCGCGGCGCAATGCCGGCAGCATCAGATCGGCGGCGCGGCGCATGCGGTCTTCAATAGTGTCGAGCACAAAATACAGCACCGACCGGCCCGGCTGCGCCAGCTGCTCAACAAGTTCAGGCGCCAGCTGCCGCAGTTTTTTCTCGGCGTCATGCTTGAATTCCTTACGCTTGCGGCGGATGCGGTCGATCACGTCCTGCACCGCGTCGCGGTGTTTTTCCACGCTGTCGGCGGACAGGCGTACGGACAGATCCGGCTGGAACCGCTTTTCCATGAATTCAAAGAAATGATCGGTGGCCTGCTGCACCAGCATGCGCGCTTCCACTTCCCGCACCAGTTCACGCTTGCGCTCTTCCAGCTCGGCAATCACGTCGGTGAAATCGCTGATGATGCGCTCGGAATATCCATAGGCGTCGAGCAGATCATGCACTTCGCCCCGGTTCACAAAGGCTTCCAGCGCGTTCAGTGTGTTGCGGGTGTTGCGGTGACGGGTGCGCACCGAGGCACGGCCCAGTTCCGAAAAGCTTTGCGTGAACAGACGCCCCATGCGCGAAAACGGAAAGGTGCTGTGCAACGTGGCCTGGTCCACCTGCTTTTCCAGCCAGCCGTGTTCCAGCAGCTGATTCAGAATCCAATTGGCCTGTTCGCGCTCGGATTTGAAGCGCGTGTCGGCGTCGCTGTCATCGCTGTCCAGCAGGGGCGCGCGGGCCAGCGCTTCCTCGAAAATCTCTACCACCTGGTCGCGCTGCAGCGATTCGCCGTAATCGGCACTTTCGCTGTACTGGCGCTCGTACAGCAGGCGCAGGCATTCGACGATCTGTTCACGGTACTTGCTGACCAGGGGACGGAAAAACTGGTTGCGGCTGTCGCTAAAAAACATAGGTTGCACTAAAAAACATAGGCAGGAATCGGGTTACCGGCAGAGATGACAGGAAGAATGACGCCAAACCCGGTGCAGGACAACGGTTGCGGCAACTGTCCGCCTTTTTACTGGAATTCGCGGGGTACTTCAAGCAAGCAGACAGGGCCGGAACTGTCCAGAAGGAACTGGAAAAAAACCTGTTTTATCAGGCAGCTGCACAAACTGTAGAAGTCAGGGGCTGCAACGTGTCGTCAGGTCCGGAGGGGGCAGGTCTTTCACTATCAGGTCCGCCCCGCTCCGGTGCCAGTGTCAGCGCTTGTAGGTCTTGTCCAGGTACGCGGAGATATCGGCGGACTCAAACATGTCGATGCCGGTGTTGGGATCGATCAGGTAGGGCACCTGCACGTTGCCGTGTTTGGCAAAGAATTCGGAGCGCTTGGTGTTGGGCAGCGGCTTGTAAGGGCCCAGGTGCAAACGGCGGGTGGCTGGCCCCACATCCGCCCGCTGCTGTTTGCCGATGTTGACCAGCTTGTAGGGCAATTCCAGCTCGCTGAGTTTTTCCCGCACGATGCGCGAGTAAGGGCTGGATTCGAAACTGTACAGGGTCAGTTCCTGCGGTGCCGCCAGCGAGGGCACGGCACGCACACCCTGGTTCTGGCGGATAGCCGTGGCCAGTTTCGAGCGCACCAGGTTCAGGGAGGTGGCATGCAGCGGTTTGGGCGCGCTTCTGCCGGCGTAGTGACGGAACAGGTATTCCACGATCAGGTCTGCGCCGCCGAGGCGGGTGTTGGTGTTGGGGTCCACCAGATAGGGCACTTCATCGCTGCCGGACACGTCTTTCAACTGTTGCAGGAAGCGGGTACCGCCCTGGGGTACCGGAATGATGCGGATGTCCAGGTTCAGTTCGGTGGCGGCTTCCCGCACCAGACGGCATTTGGGGCAGCCTTCGCGGTCGTACAGTTCGGGCAGTTTTTCCGGCTGCTGCACCGAGCGGCTGCCCATGCTGCCACGCCAGCCCATGAGGGTGGATGCGATGACGGAGCTGGTCACGTCCCAGGTTCTGTTCATGTTGGTCTCCCGACTTCTATCCAGAGGAAGGCCAGTGCCGGAGCGGGATTGCGGATCAGGACACGCGGTGAATACATCCCTGTACGCTCGACAGCAGCCCTTCGGGACCGGCCACTCGCAAATATGCTCGCGGCGTTCACAGCTGAAAAAGCATGCTTTTTCTGGCGCTGTTCACCCATGCTGCTGACGGTCCTGATCCG
>JBMOPR010000611.1:0-10216 GCA_049323075.1 Pseudomonadota bacterium | reverse complement strand
TGCGCGACGGGGCTGGCCAGTTCGATATGGCCCATGCGATCGCGACGCACTTTCGACAGCGTGACTTCCACGCCGCACTTCTCGCAGATCACGCCGCGGTGCTTCAGGCGCTTGTACTTTCCGCACAGGCACTCATAGTCCTTGATGGGACCAAAGATGCGGGCGCAGAACAGGCCGTCACGCTCGGGTTTGAACGTACGGTAGTTGATGGTTTCAGGTTTTTTGACTTCGCCAAACGACCAGGCGCGAATCATTTCCGGTGACGCCAGGCCAATGCGAATGCGATCGAATTCCGCGTCTTGTCCCTGTGCTTTCAGCAGGTTCAGTAGGTCTTTCACTGAAGATCCTCCAATGGGAGCCAGTTAGGCGGACAGAATCCTGTCCGCCGTATTTGTATCAACCGTTATTCGTTTTCCAGCTCGATATCGATACCGAGGGAACGGATTTCCTTGACCAGTACGTTGAAGGATTCCGGCATGCCGGGATCCATACGGTGGTCGCCATCCACGATGTTCTTGTAGATGCGGGTACGTCCGTTCACGTCGTCCGATTTCACTGTCAGCATTTCCTGCAAGGTGTAGGCGGCACCGTATGCTTCCAGTGCCCACACTTCCATCTCTCCGAAACGCTGGCCGCCGAACTGCGCCTTACCACCCAGCGGCTGCTGGGTAACCAGGCTGTACGAACCGGTGGAACGCGCATGCATCTTGTCGTCCACCAGGTGGTTCAGCTTCAGCATGTACATGTAACCCACGGTTACGGGACAGTCGAAACGCTCGCCGGTGCGGCCATCGAACAGAACCATCTGGCCGTTTTCGGGTTGACCGCCCAGCACCAGCATTTCCTTGATCTCGGATTCCTTGGCGCCGTCAAATACCGGGGTTGCCATGGGAACGCCGCGCTTCAGGTTCTGCGCCAGCTCGAAAATCTCGCCGTCAGTGAAGCTGGCCAGATCCTCGGCTTTCTCGCCGATGCCGTTGTAGACCTTTTCCAGAAACTCGCGCAGCTTGGCAGCATCCTGCTTCTGCTTGAGCATTTCGCCAATGCGATGACCCAGACCGTGCGCCGCCAGCCCCAGATGCGTTTCCAGGATCTGCCCGACGTTCATACGCGAAGGTACGCCCAGCGGGTTCAGCACCACATCAACCGGCACGCCATCGGCGTCATAAGGCATGTCTTCAACTGGCATGATGACCGAGATAACACCCTTGTTACCGTGGCGGCCCGCCATCTTGTCACCGGGCTGTACGCGACGTTTCACGGCCAGATAGACCTTGACGATTTTCAGCACGCCATGGGCCAGATCGTCGCCACTGGAAATCTTGCGCTTCTTCTCCGCCAGTTTCTTTTCCTGATCGGCGCGCACTTCCTCCAGGTAGGACTTGATGCTTTCCAGCTGCTCCGCAACCTGATCTGAGGACGGACGCAGATCGAACCACTGCGCCGGTTCCAGCGAACCCAGGATGTCGTCGGTGATGGTGTCGCCTTTCTTCAGGCCACCACCGGCTGCCGACACTTTTTCGCCATTCAGGGTACGACGCAGACGCTGCAGCGCGGCGCCCTGGATGATGCGGAACTCGTCATTCAAGTCCTTACGGAACTTGTCGATCTCGGCATTCTCGATGTCGATGGCACGCTGGTCTTTCTGCACGCCATCACGGGTGAACACCTGCACGTCGATGACAGTACCCTTGGTGCCGGACGGCACGCGCAGAGAGGTGTCCTTCACGTCAGATGCTTTCTCACCGAAAATGGCGCGCAGCAGTTTTTCTTCCGGGGTCAGCTGGGTTTCGCCTTTCGGCGTGACCTTGCCTACCAGGATGTCACCTGCCACCACTTCGGCGCCAATGTGCACGATGCCGGACTCGTCCAGTTTGGACAGGGCGGCCTCACCCACGTTCGGAATATCCGCGGTGATTTCCTCGGGACCCAGCTTGGTGTCACGGGCCACACAGGTCAGTTCCTGAATGTGGATCGTGGTGAAGCGATCTTCCTGCACCACACGCTCGGACAGCATGATCGAGTCTTCGAAGTTGTAACCGTTCCAGGGCATGAACGCGACGCGCATGTTCTGGCCCAGGGCCAGCTCACCCATGTCCACGGACGGACCGTCGGCCAGGATGTCTCCCCGCGCCACCTTGTCACCCACTTTCACCAGCGGACGCTGGTTGATACAGGTGTTCTGGTTGGAGCGGGTGTATTTGGTCAGGTTGTAGATGTCGACACCAGCGTCATCGGTAGTACCGACTTCGCTGTCATGCACGCGCACCACGATACGCGCAGCATCAACGCGGTCAACCAAGCCACCGCGGCGGGCGACCTGGCACACACCGGAGTCACGCGCCACGATGCCTTCCATGCCGGTACCGACCAGCGGCTTCTCGGAACGCAGAGTGGGAACCGCCTGACGCTGCATGTTCGAGCCCATCAGTGCGCGGTTCGCGTCATCATGCTCCAGGAACGGAATCAGCGACGCAGCAACCGATACGACCTGACGGGGCGATACGTCCATCAGGGTAACGTTGTCGGCGGTGGTCACAGTGAATTCGTTCATATGACGTACTGGCACCAGATCTTCCACCAGCATGCCGTCTTCATCGACTTCCGCGTTCGCCTGCGCGATCACATACTCGCCTTCCTCGATCGCCGACAGGTAAATCACGTCATCCAGCACCTTGCCGTTCTGCACGCGACGATAAGGGCTTTCCAGGAAGCCGTAATCGTTGGCGCGGGCAAAGGTTGCGAGCGAGTTGATCAGACCGATGTTCGGACCTTCCGGCGTTTCGATAGGACAGACGCGACCATAGTGGGTCGGGTGTACGTCACGCACTTCGAAACCGGCGCGCTCACGGGTCAGACCACCGGGGCCCAGTGCGGAAACACGACGCTTGTGGGTGATCTCGGACAGCGGGTTGTTCTGGTCCATGAACTGGGACAGCTGGCTGGAACCGAAGAATTCCTTGATCGCAGCGGCCACCGGCTTGGCATTGATCAGATCCTGCGGCATCAGACCTTCGCTTTCCGCCAGGGACAGACGCTCTTTCACGGCACGCTCAACCCGTACCAGACCGACGCGGAACTGGTTCTCGGCCATTTCACCCACGGACCGCACACGGCGGTTACCCAGGTGATCGATGTCGTCTACCACGCCCTGACCATTCCGGATCGCGATCAGGCACTTCAGCACGTCGACGATATCGTCACGGGACAGGGTGCCCTCACCCAGAATTTCCTCACGGCCCAGACGACGGTTGAACTTCATGCGGCCCACGGCCGATAGGTCATAACGCTCGGCAGAGAAGAACAGGTTCTTGAACAGGCTCTCGGCAGCATCCTTGGTAGGCGGCTCGCCGGGGCGCATCATGCGGTAGATTTCCACCAGCGCTTCCAGCTGATTGCTGGTGGAATCGCTGCGCAGAGTGTCGGAAATGAATGCGCCGCGATCCAGTTCGTTGATGTACAGGGTTTCAAAAGAAGTCACGCCAGCCGCTGCCAGTTTTTCCAGCAGGCCCACGGTCAACTCGGTGTTGCATTCGCAGAACAGCTCGCCAGTGGCACCGTCGAACACATTCTTCGCGATCACCTTGCCAACCAGATACTCCTTTGGCACTTCCAGCGATTCGATCTTGGCTTTTTCGAGCTGGCGGATGTGACGCGCTGTCACGCGGCGGCCCTCTTCCACCACCACTTCACCACCGGCCTTGATATCGAACATGGCGGTTTCACCGCGCAGACGTTCGGGAATCAGCTTCAGCTTGAATACACCACCTTCGATGGTGACGCTGTTGGTGTCGAAGAACATGTCCAGCATTTCTTCGTTTTCGTAACCCAGCGCGCGCAGCAGGATGGTGGCCGGCAGCTTGCGACGGCGGTCGATGCGCACAAATACCAGATCCTTGGGATCGAACTCGAAATCCAGCCAGGAACCACGGTAAGGAATGATACGGGCAGAGTACAGCAGCTTGCCTGAGGAGTGGGTCTTGCCACGGTCGTGGTCGAAGAACACGCCCGGGGAGCGATGCAGCTGGGACACGATCACGCGCTCGGTGCCGTTGATCACGAAGGTCCCGTTATCGGTCATGAGCGGAATTTCGCCCATGTAGACTTCCTGCTCCTTGATGTCTTTGATGGCTTTGTTGGACGAATCCTTGTCATAAATAATCAACCGGATCTTGACCCGCAACGGCGCTGAGTAGGTCGCACCGCGCATCTGGCACTCGTGCACATCGAACACGGGTGTACCCAGGATGTAATCCACGAATTCCAGCGCAGCATTACCGGAGTAGCTGTGAATCGGGAACACGGATTTGAAGGCAGCCTGCAGACCTTCATCAAGGCGGTCTTCGATGGCAGCGTCAAGTTGAAGGAATTTGCGATATGAATCCAACTGGATGGCCAAAAGGTATGGCACTTCCATCGCATCTGTGAGTTTACCGAAGTCCTTACGGATTCTTTTCTTTTCGGTGAAAGAATATGCCATCTGAGTTCCTCAGTTTTTCACTCTGCAAAATGTATATTTTGCCAGTTCGAAGTTTCGTACTTCGTGTTGATCCCCACCGAGGGGGTTTTCCAGAACAGTCCACCGACTACGCGCACCTAAACTGTTCATTTTCGACACCCGCACCTCAAAGGAGGATGCGTCTGCCTGAAACCGGATTATCAGCCGTCAAAGCCGAGCTTCTGAACGGCAAAAGGCCGGTGGCCAATGCCACCAGCCCCGTCAGCAAATTGCGTTGAAAAACGCGTACTTGCCAAGCTATTACTTGATTTCCACTTTCGCGCCGGCTTCTTCCAGCTCTTTCTTCATCTTGGCAGCTTCGTCTTTGCTCACGCCTTCTTTTACAACCGCAGGCGCGCCTTCCACCATGTCTTTGGCTTCTTTCAGGCCCAGACCGGTGATGCCACGAATTACCTTGATTACGTTTACTTTGTTTTCGCCGAACGCAGCCAGAACTACGTTGAATTCGGTTTTCTCTTCAACCGGCGCTGCAGCGGCAGCGGGGCCTGCAGCTACTGCAACAGGAGCAGCAGCGGTTACACCGAATTTGTCTTCGATGCCCTTGATCAGATCTACCAGATCCATTACGGACATTTCAGCAATAGCGTTCAGAATTTCGTCTTTGGACAGAGCCATGGTTCATTACTCCTGAATTTTTCAATTCGTTAGAAATAGGATCAAAATTAAGCTGCTTTCTGGTCTTTGACCGCTGCCAACACACGCGCGATCTGGCTGGGCACTTCGTTGAGGGTACGTGCAAACTTCGAGAGCGGAGCCTGCAGGGTACCGGCAAGAATGCCAAGAGCCTGTTCGCGGGTCGGAAGGGTAGCCAGACGATCGATTTCAGAGGCGCCATAAGCAACGCCACCAATCGCCAGTGCTTTCACTTCCAACTTGTCGTTTGTCTTGGCGTAATCCTTGATCAGACGTGCGGCTGCACCCGGATCTTCAATGGACAACGCCAGGATGGTCGGGCCAACCAGTGCATCGTGCAGACACTCAAACTCAGTGCCACGCACCGCGATTCGGGCCAGTGTGTTCCGAACAACTTTCAGATACACGCCCTGCTCGCGAGCCTGTTTCCGCAGACTGGTCATCTGCGTAACAGTCAGACCACGATAGTTGGCAATAACAGCGGACAGTGCACCAGCAGCGGCCTGATTGACTTCGGCAACAATCGCCTTTTTGTCTTCCAGATTAAGTGCCACTGATTTACCTCCTCAGTTACGTCTTCCTCTTGCGAGGTTTTGCGGCGTCTGACCCAGATTGCTACAGCTGAATCCTGAACCACCGCGTCTGCGCAGGTATTTTTAAGCGTTTGGCTATTGTAGCTAGCCTCCCGCACCTGCGGTCTTTGACGCGCCTTCCACCGAGATGGAAGGGCTCAAAGTCCGTTCAAGCCCGATTATGCTTCCAGGCTTGCTTGATCGATCGCAACACCCGGTCCCATGGTAGAGGACAGGGTAATGCGCTTGATATAGGTACCTTTCGAAGTGGCTGGCTTGGCCTTGCGCAGGTCTGCCATCAGCGCTTCGATGTTCTGTTTGATGGCTTCCGGTGCAAATCCAACCTGACCAACGGCACAGTGAATGATACCGGCCTTGTCGGTACGGTAGCGTACCTGACCTGCCTTGGCGTTCTTCACCGCGGTCACCACGTCAGGGGTGACAGTGCCGGTTTTCGGGTTTGGCATCAGGCCGCGGGGGCCCAGAATCTGACCCAGCTTACCAACGACGCGCATCGCATCGGGAGACGCGATTACCACGTCAAAGTCCAGGTTACCTTTCTGGATCTCTTCGGCCAGATCGTCCATACCGACCAGGTCAGCACCAGCGGCCTTGGCGGCTTCAGCGTTGGCGCCCTGGGTGAACACGGCAACGCGAACAGTTTTGCCAGTACCATTGGGCAACACACTGGCGCCACGAACCACCTGATCGGATTTGCGCGGGTCAACGCCCAGGTTAACGGCGATATCGATACTTTCCTTGAACTTCACGGTGGACAACTCATTCAGGAGCGCCACGGCCGCTTCGACAGAATACTGCTTGGTGGAATCCACTTTCGCACGAATGGCTTTTTGTCTTTTGGTCAGCTTTGCCATGTCATCAACCCTCCACTTCCAGGCCCATGCTGCGCGCAGAGCCAGCAATCGTTCTTACTGCTGCATCCAGATCTGCGGCAGTCAGGTCGGGCATCTTGCGCTTGGCAATTTCTTCCAGCTGCGCACGGGACACCTTGCCAACCTTGTTCTTGTTGGGAACGCTGCTGCCCTTGGGAATGCCAGTAATCTTGCGCAGCAGTACGGACGCAGGAGGGGTCTTCAGAATAAATGTAAACGAACGGTCACTGTATACAGTGATAATCACCGGAATCGGCATGCCGGGCTCGAAGGCCGGCGCCTGGGTCTGGGCGTTGAACTGCTTACAGAATTCCATGATGTTGACACCGTGCTGACCCAGCGCCGGACCTACTGGCGGACTTGGGTTAGCCTGGCTTGCCTTGACCTGCAGCTTGATATAAGCCGTTATTTTCTTTGCCATTTCACCTACTCCTCGGGTATTAACGCTGAAATATCAGCTCCCCGCACAAAGTAAAAATCCCTGCATGGCGGCATGCCATGCAGGGGTCTAAAAAAACTTAGCCCTTCTCGACCTGGCTGAATTCCAGTTCAACCGGGGTGGACCGGCCGAATATCAGTACGGCCACCTGAAGGCGACTTTTCTCGTAGTTGACTTCTTCAACCACACCGTTGAAGTCCGCAAAGGGACCATCGACCACGCGCACGACTTCACCCGGTTCAAACAGTGTCTTGGGTTTCGGCTTCTCAACACCGTCCTCAACACGCTGCAGGATCGCCGCTGCTTCGCGATCGGAAATGGGAGCTGGCTTGTCCGCAGTGCCACCGATAAAGCCCATAACCTTCGGGCAATCCTTGACCAAGTGCCAGGTTGCCTCATTCATTTCCATCTGAACCAACACATAGCCGGGAAAGAACTTCCGCTCACTTTTGCGCTTCTGGCCTCCGCGCATTTCCACGACTTCTTCTGTCGGCACCAGAATCTCACCGAACTCATCTTCCATGCCTGCGCGCTTGACGCGCTCCAGCAACGAGCGTTTCACATGCTTTTCAAAACCAGAATAGGCATGAACCACATACCACCGCTTTGCCATTTGCAACCTCAACCCTTATCCGATGATGCTGGAAACAGCGGCGCCCAGCCCGAGATCCAATAACCACAGCAGGAGCGACATCAGCGCCACAACCAGAACCACGATACCGGTTGTCTGCGCTGTTTCCTGCTTGGTCGGCCATACTACGCGGCGGACCTCGGCCCTTGCGTCCTTCAGCAAAGCCATGAATGCGCGGCCTTTGTCAGTCTGCGATGCTACAAGAGCAGCCAGAACAGACAACACCACCACACCGAGCAACCTGTAGATGAAAGGCTGTTCGTCAAAATAGGCGTTCCCGATAACAGCTGTCGCGACCAGAACTGCAACAACTATCCACTTGGCCACATTGGCCGGCGATGTGCGGGAAACCTCAGCGGTTGTGTTAGCACTCATAATTTTCAAATTTTCCCAAATAGCGGCAATCAAATCGTCGCTTGCCAACCACGCTGTAGTGTTTGGCAGGCCAGGAGGGAATCGAACCCCCAACCTGCGGTTTTGGAGACCGCTGCTCTGCCAATTGAGCTACTGGCCTAACACACTTTCTTGTCTCACAAAGACAAGCGGGCCGAGGTTACTACCTCGGCCCCTAACCCTACAACTGCTTTTTATTCAATAATTTTCGCAACCACGCCGGCGCCGACGGTACGGCCACCTTCGCGGATCGCAAAACGCAGACCTTCGTCCATTGCGATGGGAGCAATCAGGGTGACGTTCATCTGGATATTGTCACCCGGCATTACCATCTCAACGCCTTCCGGCAGCTCACAGGAGCCGGTAACGTCGGTGGTGCGGAAGTAGAACTGCGGACGGTAGCCCTTGAAGAACGGGGTGTGACGACCGCCTTCTTCCTTGCTCAGCACGTACACTTCGCAGATGAACTTGGTGTGCGGCTTGATCGCGCCCGGCTTGGACAGTACCTGGCCACGCTCCACTTCGTCACGCTTGGTGCCACGCAGCAGCACGCCCACGTTCTCGCCCGCACGGCCTTCGTCCAGCAGCTTGCGGAACATTTCAACGCCTGTGCACGTGGTCTTGACGGTGGCCTTGATGCCCACGATTTCCACTTCATCGCCTACCTTGACGATACCGCGCTCTACCCGGCCGGTTACCACGGTACCGCGACCCGAGATGGAGAACACGTCTTCAATCGGCATCAGGAACGGTTGGTCAATGGCGCGCACCGGATCCGGGATGTACGCATCCAGGGTTTCTACCAGCTTCTGCACCGCAGGAGCACCGATGTCAGACTTGTCGCCTTCCAGTGCTTTCAGCGCTGAACCCTTGATGATCGGTGTGTCGTCGCCCGGGAAACCGTACTGGTCCAGCAGCTCACGCACTTCCATTTCCACCAGTTCCAGCAGTTCTTCGTCATCCACCATGTCGGCCTTGTTCAGGAACACGACGATGTAGGGTACGCCAACCTGACGGGACAGCAGGATGTGTTCGCGGGTCTGCGGCATCGGGCCGTCAGCGGCGGACACCACCAGGATCGCGCCGTCCATCTGCGCGGCGCCGGTGATCATGTTCTTCACATAGTCCGCGTGCCCCGGGCAATCCACGTGTGCGTAGTGACGCACAGGAGAGTTGTATTCCACGTGGGAGGTGTTGATGGTGATACCGCGAGCGCGCTCTTCCGGTGCCTTGTCGATCTGGTCGAATGCCTTGACTTCGCCACCCCAGGTTTCTGCGCATACGCGCGTCAGGGCCGCTGTCAGCGTGGTCTTCCCATGGTCTACGTGACCGATTGTGCCCACGTTTACGTGCGTTTTGCTACGTTCAAATTTTTCCTTTGACACGGTCTTTACCTCTTCAAAATTAAAACGTTATCAGCCTTTGTTGATAATGGCCTGGGCAATGTTGTTGGGGGCTTCAGCGTACTTCACGAACTCCATGGAGAACGTGGCACGGCCCTGGGACATGGAGCGCAGCTGGGTCGCGTAACCGAACATTTCGGAAAGCGGAACCTCCGCGCGAACCAGCTTGGATCCGCCAAACATGTCATCCATACCCTGCAGCAGACCACGACGGCGGTTCATGTCGCCCATGATATCGCCCATGTAGTCTTCCGGCGTTTCCACTTCCACCTTCATGATGGGCTCAAGCAGAACCGGCTTGGCTTTGCGGGCGCCTTCTTTGACACCCATCGAGCCCGCCATACGGAACGCGTTTTCGTTGGAATCCACTTCATGGTAGGAACCGTCGTACAGCGTAACCTTGACGTCCACCACCGGGTAACCAGCGATAACACCATTCTGAAGCTGCTCGCGCACGCCCTTTTCAACGGCGGAGAAATATTCCTTCGGTACCGCGCCACCCACGACCTCTACGGCGTACTGAATGCCGCCGCCCGGCTCCAGGGGCTCGATGCGCAGCCATACGTGACCGTACTGACCACGACCACCGCTCTGGCGTACAAACTTGCCTTCCTGCTCGACCTTCGCGCGGATAGTTTCACGGTAGGCAACCTGAGGCGCACCGATGTTGGCTTCGACACCAAATTCGCGCTTCATACGGTCTACGATGATGTCGAGGTGCAACTCACCCATA
>JBMOPR010000610.1:6704-10270 GCA_049323075.1 Pseudomonadota bacterium | reverse complement strand
AGGACAAGCTTGTGTTGCTCCCGAAGTCTGTGCGGAAGAAAGTAAAGGTTGCCGATGATGACTTCTAGCAACTCCGATAAGGAAGCCTATGTCTGGATATGGCTGCCCGAAGTAACCGAACCGGTTGTTGCCGGAAAGCTCGAAGCCGACGATCAGGGCAGCGTCCAGTTCAACTACGGTAAAAGCTACCTGGAGCGCATCAATGACAGCCCTGCGGCAATTCCCATTTATGATCCGGAATTACCGCTCAAAAAAGGCGTGCTGCCACTTCTTGACGGGCTGAGTATCCCCGGTTGCATCCGTGATGCAGCCCCCGACGCATGGGGGCGGCGCGTGATCATCAACAAAAAGCTCGGGCGCAAAGGTAAAAACACGGATACCGATGAGCTTGGCGAGCTGACCTATTTGCTGGAATCTGGCTCTGATCGTATCGGCGCATTGGATTTCCAGCGCTCGCCAAGTGAATACGTTCCTCGCTTCGCAATGAACGTTCCGCTGGAGGAATTGCTTGAATCCGCAGCACGGGTCGAGCAAGGCGTGCCACTGACACCAGAGTTGGATCAAGCCCTGTTCCATGGAAGCTCTATCGGTGGTGCGCGCCCCAAAGCCTTGATCGAAGATGATGGAACTAAATACGTCGCAAAATTTTCATCGAGTTCTGACCTCTACAGCGTCGTGAAGGCAGAATTCATCGCCATGCGACTGGCGGTCGCAGCCGGAATAAATGCGGCCCCCGTAAAGCTGGTTCAGGTTGCAAAAAAAGACATCCTTCTCATTGAGCGATTTGATCGTGAAAGAGCCGCAAATGGCTGGACTCGCAAAGCCATGGTTTCTGCTCTAACGCTCTTTGGCCTTGACGACATGATGGCGCGTTATGCCAGCTATGAAACTTTCGCAGAAATCATCCGGCATCGCTTCGACTCCCCGAAAGAAACGCTTGAGGAGCTGTTTTCCCGGCTTGTATACAACATTTTGTGCGGCAACACCGATGACCATGCACGCAATCACGCGGCCTTTTGGAATGGAAAATCACTTCGCCTGACGCCGGCTTACGATCTTTGCCCGCAAAACCGCACCGGTAATGAAGCGACACAAGCCATGCTCATTTCCGGTGACAACAGGCTGAGCAAACTAAAATCCTGTCTTGAGGCAGCACCTCATTTCCTGCTCTCAGCAAATGAAGCGAAAGCAATTTTCGATAGGCAGCGCGAAGCAATTGAAGCCAATTGGGACAAGGTATGCGATGAGGCAAAGCTGGGCGCGATTGACAGGAAGCTGTTTTGGAAACGGCAGTTCCTGAACCCCTTCGCTTTTGAGGCGTAATGCATCTTGCTGTTCAAGGCTTTAAGTAGTTTTCGGGAGTGGGAGGGTGGGGTGAAAACAAAATGGCGCGCCCGAGAGGATTCGAACCTCTGACCTTTGCCTCCGGAGGGCAACGCTCTATCCAGCTGAGCTACGGGCGCACTACGTGCGGTCAAACAAGGGGGTATTGCAGGAATCGCCCCGCTACGGCAAGCCGGCGGAAGTCGAGGGGCGCTATAATAAGCGCTTGATCCGGCAAAGTCCATGCAGTGCGCGGTTTCCTCCGCAGGCGGATTTCGCTAATCTGTTGCCTCTCAAGTAGTTCTTTCCACCGCCGCGCAAGGAGTTGCCATGCCGCGCCTTCTACTGCCTCTGCTCTCCCTCCTTCTTTTGTTCCTGACCGCCTGCGCCCAGGACCCGGTGTCCTTCGATTACGATCAGGGCGCTTACCTCAAAACCCTGAAAACCTATGCCATCTCGGCCCCGACGTCGGATGGCGGCTTCCAGTCCCTCGACAACAGCCGCATTGAAGCCGCCCTGCGCACGGCACTTTCGGGCCGCCAGATGCAGGAAGTGCCCGCAGACAAGGCCGAATTCCTGGTGTCCTACCGCGTGGAGCCGGATCGCCAGCTGGATCGTTCCGGTGTCAGTTTTGGCTTCGGCGTGTCCAGTGGCGGGGGCGGGATGGGCGGCATCGGCGTGGGTGCCAGCACCGGGCCCAAGGCCCGGGAAGTGGTGGAAGGCAAACTGGTGGTGGACGTGATCGATCCCCGGAAAAAGCAGGTGGTCTGGAGCGCCCGCGCCAACGAAAACCTCACCGATTCCATGAGCTCCGCCAAGCGCGATGAGCTGATCGGCTTTCTGGTCAATGCCATGTTCGAACGGTTCCCGCCCCAATGAGATCCCGCACGTTGCCCCGCATTGTCATTTTGCTGCTCCTGCTGGCGCTGGCCCTGTGGCTGGGGGGCTGCGCGCCCTACCAGACCCGGATCGATTTCGATCCGGCGGCCCGGCTGACAGAACTGAAAACCTACGCCTGGGTGCCAGCAGATCAATCGGTGGCGGCGGGCGAGAGTTACCAGTCGCTGGACCAGGTGCGGCTGCGGCGGGCCTTCGAGGAAGCGCTGGCGGCCAAGGGCCTGCAGCCGGCGCCGGTGGCGCAGGCGCAGGTCTGGGTGGACCTCAATTACGAGATCAACCGGCGCTATGAGGCGCAGACCGTCTATTACGGCTACTACGGCTGGCATCCCTACTGGTGGGGTATGGAGCCCGATACCCGCATCGACGAGCGCGACGAGAGCCGGCTGTCCCTGATCATGATCAACCCCCAGTCCCGTTCGGTGGTCTGGACTGGCCAGGCCACGGTCCGCTATTACGAAGATCATCCCCCCAAAGAGCGCAATACCCGTCTGGTGGAGCAGGTACAGGCGGTGATGGAGCAGTTTCCGCCACGCTGATTCCGTTTTTCAGGTAACTGACGGTATACTTGCGCCCGTCCAATTTTGCTAACCGCTTCGGTCGGGGCTCTTCCAGGTACGAAGCATTCCGGAGAGAGGGTTTTACAACATGGTAAACATGAAGCAACTGGTGGCATCGGCAGTAATGGTGGTGGGTGTGGCCCTGTCAGGTCAGGCGCTGGCGTCCAAGCTGGCGGATCAGACCGGCAATGCCGAACCGATAGGAACCCGCTCCATCATGAGCCCGACCAAGATCGATGCCCGTACCCAGCCGTCGGCGAAGGTGTGCGTGCAGGGTGAGGAGTGCGGCGGGGCCGCCGCCCCGGTGACCGCGGCTGCGGATGCTCCCAAGTCACCGGAGGAAATCTATAACGGTTCCTGCATGGCCTGCCACGCGACTGGCGCTGCCGGCGCTCCCAAGGTGGGCGACGCCGCTGCCTGGGCACCGCGCATTGCCCAGGGTGCCGACACCCTGCACAAGCACGCTATCGGCGGATTCAACATGATGCCACCCAAAGGTACCTGCGCTGCCTGCACGGATGACGAGATCATGGCGGTGGTGGACTTCATGGTGAGCAAATCCAAGTAAGCGGGGCATTGCCCTCGACAATAAAGAAGCCCTGCGGCGAACCCGCGGGGCTTTTTCGTTTTAAATCACCGGGTTCAGGTTGGCTATACTGGTAAAGACGGGCGCCAGATCCCTGGGCCGGACTCAACAACAATACCAATGTCAAGGCAGGCACGATGTCGGCACTGATCAGGGCAAGCGGGACCCGGCAGAGGGGGCGGCTGATGTTGCCCACCCGG
>JBMOPR010000610.1:0-6694 GCA_049323075.1 Pseudomonadota bacterium | reverse complement strand
TTGTCTCGCTGCTGCTGGTGGTGCCGCTGGCGGCCATGCTGATCCAGTTGATGACGGTGCGCAACGACCAGCTGGTGCAGGTGGAGCGCAAGCTGCGCACGGTGCAGGACATCCGCACCCTGCAGGCGGTGCTGGATAACGCCGAGCGACTGCGCGACATCAGCATCGTTGCCGTATATGACCGTAACGACGAACTGGCGGGGGAATATGCCATCCAGCGTCAGGGCCTGCTGCAGGCCATCGAGCACCTGAGCCAGGATCGGCCTCTCAGCCAGCACAATCCCATTATCGAACTGACCATTCCGCGCCTGATGCACCGGCTGGAACGGGTGCGACCCACGGTCGGCACCGAAGTGAACACGCCGGACATGGCGTTCAGCGAACACCAGCCGCTGGTGGAAACGCTGCAGCAGCTGCAGTTCCGGCTGGCGGACCAGGGTGGCCTGTTCAACGATGGCAATCAGCAGTCGCTGTCGCTGCTGTATCTGGCGCTGGATGAGTCCAGCGAATTGTTCAACCTGCTGGGCCGCGCCCGTGGCTACGGCAGCCTGTATCTGCGGACAGGGCATGTGCCGTCCGATGGCGTCATCATCCTGGAACAGATTTACGACCGCCTGATCAGCCAGAACGAGGTGTTGCAGGAACGGGTGCAGCATCTGGTGAAGGAAGGCAGCGGCCTGCGGGATGTTCCGCCCTTCAATCGCAATGACTGGCTGCAACTGGATCAGGTGGCAGACTATCTGGATACGAGTGTCATCCAGGCGGCGGATCTGGAGCTGCCCTGGCGCACCTACTTCGATGACATCAGCCAGCACGTGGTGTTGCTGGCGCAGGCGCGGGACCAGCTGCTGGAGCAGCTGGCCACCATTTACCGGGACGAGCGCTCGTCGCTGCAGCGCCAGCAGCGCACGTATCTGTTTGCGCTGGGATTGCTGGTGCTGGTGTTCGTGGTGCTTTACGTGATGGATCTGCGGGAGTCCGGCAACCGGCTGCGGGTGCGGCAGGAGAAGGAGGCAGCAGAAGCAGCGGATCGCGCCAAGAGTCAGTTCCTGGCCACCATGAGCCACGAGATCCGCACGCCCATCAACGGTGTGCTGGGCATGGTGGAATTGCTGGCGGACACGCCGCTCAATCCCGAGCAGCGGGATTTTCTGGCGGCACTGCGCAGTTCCGGCCAGACCCTGATGGCAGTGCTCAACGACGTACTGGATTTTTCCAAGATCGAGGCCGGCCAGCTGCAGATCGACAACGTGGCCTTCGATGTGCGGCAGACGCTGAACGACTGCATGGCCTTGTTTGCGCCGCAGATGAAACAGAAACATCTGGCATTCCACTGTGGTGTCGACAACGACGTGCCGGCGCTGGTGTGCTGCGACCCGTCGCGCCTGCGGCAGATCCTGCTCAATCTGGTGAGCAATGCCATGAAATTCACCGAGCAGGGGTCGGTGTCGGTGCAGCTGTCGGTGAAGAAAACCGGCGAGCACCAGTACCTGTATGGTGTGGTGCGCGATTCCGGCATCGGCATGGACGAGGCCCAGCAGGCGGCACTGTTCAAGCAGTTTTCCCAGGCCGACAAATCCATCGCGCGGCGTTATGGCGGCACCGGTCTGGGGCTGGCGATCTGCCAGCGTCTGTGCCAGCTGATGGGGGGCGAGATTGGTGTGAGCAGCAAGCAGGGCGCCGGCAGCACCTTCTGGTTCACGCTGGCACTGCAGCCGGTGGAGGGCGCACCGGTGTCGGGTGCCGAAAACGTGGCCAGCAAGGACCGCCAGCGCTACTACACCCAGCAATTGCAGGGGCGTCGGGTACTGGTGGCAGAGGACAATCGTGTCAACCAGATGGTGGTGCAGGGCATGCTGAAAAAAGCGGGCATCGAAACCGACGTGGTGGAAAACGGCGCCCTGGCGGTGGACCGTATCTGCCGGCAGCGCAAGACCTACGACGCCGTGCTGATGGACTGGGAAATGCCGGAAATGGACGGGCTGACCGCTTGCCGCCAGATCCGTTCCTGGGAAGGCGACCAGGACTTGCCGCTGACACCGATTGTTGCATTGACCGCCCATGTGTTGTCTGATTATGAACGGCAGGCTTATGCGGCGGGCATGCAGGGGTTTTTGAAAAAGCCAATCGAACAGGACGCGTTGTACCAGGCTCTGCTGCGGGCGTTGCACAAATCCTGAGGAATAATAATGACAAGAAAATGGCTGATTCCGTTGCTCACCGCAGGGTTGCTGGCGACGGCGGCGCAGGCCGCTTCACCGGCGCGGGACGCGGAACGGTTGCAGCGGGAATTGACTCCGGTAGGCGCAGAGCGCGCCGGTAATCGCGACGGTTCCATTCCTCTCTGGAAAGCGGACCAGCTCAGTGACGAGGCCCATCTGCAGTGGTTGCAGGAGATCAGTGCAGAAGAACCGCTGTTCACCATCAACGAAGACAATCTGGCGCAGCATCGTCCACTGTTGTCGGCAGGCATGCAGGCCATGTTCGAGCACTACCCCGACAGTTTTGCCATCCCCGTCTATCCTGCGCGACGCACGGCGCGTCAGCCACAGTGGACCTACGACAACACCCGCCGAAATGTCAGTGACGCCCGCATCAGTCCCTCCGGGGACGAGGTGCTGCAGGCATGGTCCGGCACCCCGTTTCCGATTCCGCACACGCCCCATGAAGTGATGTGGAATCACCAGCTGCGCTGGAAGGGCATCTTCATCAAGCTGCATCTGTTCGAAACCACCATCTTTTCCAACCAGAGCCAGACGCCGCTGGAGACCATGATCGAAACCTGGGCGTCTTTCTATGATCGCGAGCGCACCAGTGCGACGCTGGAAGACTGGCGGGTGGCCTATTATTTTTCCCGCATTCTGGGGCCGGCCAAACTGGCGGGCGGCGGTCTGCTGATCCACGCTTCGCTGCAACCCAAGCAGCGGCCGATGCAATCCTGGGTGTATCTGCCGGGTGAGCGTCGCATGCGCCGGTCGCCGGTACTGGGCTACGATTCCCCCATCTTCAATTCCGAAGGCTTGCGGACGGTGGATGAAATCGACATCTACAACGGCGCACTGGATCGCTACGACTGGAAGCTGCTGGGCAAGCGCGAGCTGTACATTCCCTACAACAACCAGAAAATGCGTTACAACCGCTGTGACGATCCCTCGGCGCTGGACCGGGGCCATCTCAAGCCCTACACCATGCGTTTCGAAAAGCACCGGGTGTGGGTGGTGGACGCAACCCTCAAGCCTGGTTTAAAGCATCTGTACCCGCGCCGCACGTTTTATCTGGACGAAGACACCTGGAGCATTGCGCTGGTGGATATTTACGACAAGAACGGCAAGCTGTGGCGCAACACCATGCGCTTTGCCGCGTACTACGAAGCCATGCCCGGCATGTTCTCGGCGCTGGATGCCTATCACGATCTGAAGGCGAATGCCTATTTCCTGCAATGCAGTGCCGGGCTGGACACCAGCTTCCACCCCACGGCGCCCCAGCCTGGTTATTTTGCCCCGGCCAGCATCCGGCAGAGGCTGAAACGCTGATGGCAGAATGTTGATGAATGAACCAGGACAGGGCGTTTTGCTGGTGCGCGCAGCAATTTGGTGCAGTGAAATGCACGGGTTGAGGGCGCAGTATTCATGGAAGGTTGTTCGGCGTCCCTGCCTGCACTCAATTTCCGCGGCCGGAATGGTTCTTGCTTTTTCTGCCGCAACAATCCGCCTGGACACGGAATTATCCGGATGAATGCCATTGCCACTCCCCCTGCCGTGCAGGCCGGCTGGTCTGCCGAACTGGAACTGGCATTTGCACTGCGCGGCGCGCGAACGCTGTTGACGCACAACCGCCACGCCGGACCGTTGCGGGTGCAGCGGCCGTTTTATCCCGAACCCGGTGGCCAATGCCATGTGTACGTGCTGCATCCGCCCGGTGGCATCGTGGCGGGGGACAGCCTGCATATTGCCGCGCAGTTTGAGGCGGGCGCCCACGCATTGCTGACCACGCCTTCCGCCGGGCGCGTGTATAAAACCAACCAGCAGCGTCTGCGCCAGCGCCAGACCGTGCGGCTGCAGGTGGATGACGGCGCCTTCTGCGAATGGCTGCCGCAGGAAAATATCCTGTTCGACGGCGCGGAAGGGCACAATAGTACCCGCATCGATTTGCAGGGCAGCGCCCGCTGTATTGGCTGGGAGATCACCTGCCTGGGCCGACCGGCGTCGGCGCAGTGGTTTGCATCCGGTTCGCTGCTGCAATCGCTGGCACTGTATCGTGATGGCGTGCCGTTACTGCTGGAACGCAACCGGTTTATGGGTGGCAGTGAACTGCTGGCGGCGCCCTGGGGCTTGCAGGGTCACGCCACACTGGGCACGCTGGTGATCAGCGGCGGCGATAACGAATTGCTGCAGCAGTTGAAGGAACTGTGCGCGCAGACGCACAACCTGGCCGTCACCCGCCTGCCGGAACTGATCCTGGTGCGGGGCCTGGCCCATCAGGCGGCGCCGTTGCGCGCGGCCTTCATTGCCTGCTGGCGTCTGGCACGCCGGCATTTTCTGCAGGTGGATGCGGTGGCGCCGCGTATCTGGTTCACCTGAATTTCGCTGTGTTTTGAATTGACGCTTGCATTGACGAGAGACCTCACATGGAACTGACCCCGCGCGAAAAAGACAAGCTGCTGCTGTTCGCCGCTGCGCAGCTGGCGGAACGGCGCAAGGCCCGTGGCCTGAAGCTGAATTATCCCGAAGCAGTGGCGCTGATTTCCTTCGAAATCATGGAAGGCGCCCGCGATGGCAGGACCGTGGCCGAACTGATGCATCACGGCCGCACCCTGCTGAGCCGCGACGATGTGATGGATGGCATTCCCGAACTGATCCACGACGTGCAGGTGGAAGCCACTTTTCCCGACGGGACCAAGCTGGTCACCGTTCACAATCCGATTGTGTGAGGCGCTCCGATGAATGCGGGTGGAATGATTCCCGGTGAACTGATCACCGAACCGGGTGAGCTGGAACTGAATGCAGGCTTGCCGACAATCACCGTCATGGTGGCGAACACCGGCGATCGCCCGATCCAGGTGGGCAGCCATTATCATTTTTTTGAAACCAACGCCGCGCTGACCTTCGAGCGGGAAAAAACGCGTGGCTTCCGGCTGGATATTGCCGCAGGCACTGCGGTGCGGTTCGAACCGGGGCAGAGCCGCGAAGTGACGCTGGTGCCGTTTGGCGGCCAGCGGGAAGTGTATGGTTTTCGTGGCCTGGTGATGGGCAAACTCTGAGAATTCAATCCTAAGGATTCAATCATGGCGAAGATTGACCGGCGCGCCTATGGCGACATGTTTGGCCCCACCGTTGGCGACCGTGTGCGGCTGGGGGACACGGATATCCTGATCGAAGTGGAAAAGGATTTTGCCCGCTACGGCGAGGAAGTGAAATTCGGCGGTGGCAAGGTGATTCGCGACGGCATGGGTCAGAGCCAGCGTCCGCGCGCGGAATGTGTCGACACCGTCATCACCAACGCACTCATCCTGGATTACTGGGGCGTGGTGAAAGCGGATGTGGGCTTGAAGAACGGTCGCATTGCCGGCATTGGCAAAGCCGGCAATCCCGACATTCAGGATGGCGTGACGATTGTGATCGGCCCCGGCACCGAAGTGATCGCGGGCGAAGGCCAGATTCTGACGGCGGGCGGCATCGATTCCCACATCCATTTCATCTGTCCGCAGCAGATTGAAGAAGCGCTGATGTCCGGCGTGACCACCATGATCGGCGGTGGTACCGGCCCGGCCACCGGCACCAACGCCACCACCTGCACGCCGGGCGCCTGGCATCTGGCGCAGATGCTGAAAGCGGCGGAAGGGCTGCCGATGAATCTGGGTTTTCTGGGCAAGGGCAATGGCAGCCTGCCGGAGGCGATCGAGGAACAGATCATCGCCGGCGCCATGGGATTGAAACTGCACGAAGACTGGGGCACCACGCCCGCCGCCATCGATAATTGTCTGACGGTGGCGGATCTGTTCGACGTGCAGGTGGCCATTCACACCGACACGCTGAATGAATCCGGTTTTGTGGAAGACACGGTAGCCGCGTTCAAGGGCCGCGCGATTCATACCTATCACACCGAGGGTGCCGGCGGTGGTCATGCGCCGGACATCATCAAGGTGTGCGGTGAAAGCAATGTGCTGCCGTCGTCCACCAATCCCACGCGTCCGTACACCATCAACACCGTGGACGAACACCTGGACATGCTGATGGTGTGTCACCACCTGGACGCGAATATTCCCGAGGACGTGGCCTTTGCCGATTCGCGCATCCGGCGCGAGACGATTGCGGCGGAAGATATCCTGCACGATCTGGGCGCGTTCTCGATGATTTCGTCGGATTCCCAGGCCATGGGCCGTGTCGGCGAAGTGGTGATCCGCACCTGGCAGACCGCGCACAAGATGAAAGTGCAGCGTGGACCGCTGCCGCAGGATTCCGATCGCAATGATAATTTCCGCGCCAAGCGCTACATCGCGAAATATACCATCAATCCGGCGATCACCCACGGCATTGCCCATGAAGTGGGATCGGTGGAAGTGGGCAAGTGGGCGGATCTGGTGTTGTGGAAGCCGGCTTTTTTTGCGGTGAAGCCGTCGCTGATCATCAAGGGCGGTGCGATTGCGGCGGCGCCCATGGGTGATCCGAATGCGTCGATTCCCACACCGCAGCCG
>JBMOPR010000609.1:0-10349 GCA_049323075.1 Pseudomonadota bacterium | reverse complement strand
CACGTTCAACACCACCAATCCGAAATACATCGAAACCATTCCCATGGTGCCGCCCTACCCGGCCGCCATTCCCAACGCCTACAGCACGGAAATCATCGTGCAGCGCGGTTACTGGATGGTGAACTGGTTCCGCCGCGAATTCGGCCAGCGCGAGGAATTGCAGGCGAAAGAACGCGGCATTGAACCGGAACAGTTATTTGATGAATTGCTGAAGGAAGTGCCGGCCGGGTCGATGGGATTGATGCTGCAACCTTACTGGTCCCCCGGCGTGAAACAGCCGCCTGAAGCGAAGGGCGCCATCATCGGCTTCGGCGACGTGCACACGCGCGCCCACATTTACCGTGCCATTATCGAAGGACTGGCTTACGCACTGCGCGAAGGCAGGGAAAAAGTGGAGCAGCGCAGCAAGGTGAAAGTGACGACACTGCGGGTGTCCGGTGGCGGCTCACAGAGCGATGAAGCGATGCAGATCACGGCGGACATTTTCGGGATGCCGGCGGAACGTCCGCACACCTACGAAACGTCAGGGCTGGGTGCGGCAATCAACGCCGCCGTGGGCGTGGGCCTGTATCCGGATCACGCCACCGCCATCCGCAACATGACACACCAGGGCGACGTATTTCATCCGATTGAAGCGAACCGCCGCCTGTACAATCAGCTGTACCATGAGGTGTATCAGAAAATGTATGACAACCTCAGTCCGCTGTACCGCGCCATTCGCCGCATTACGGGTTATCCGAAATAACGCAGGTAAAAACGTTACTGCTCCAGCGCATCCAGAATGGAACAGTGGATCGCCGGCTCCGGTCCGCCGCAACACTGGTCGGTGATCCGCTGCAGCGCCTTGTGCATACGCTGCAATTCGGCAATTTTCGTTTCGATGTTTTTCAGCTTGGCCTGCGCCAGATCTTTCACGCTGGAACAGGGCTGATGCTCGCGATCGATGCGCAATGACAGCAGCTCACGGATTTCCTGCAGACTGAAACCCAGCGCCTTGGCTTTCAGGATGAACTGCATCTGCTGCACTGCCTGGCGATCGTAATGCCGGTAACCGGAATCCGAACGTCCGGCGGGCCGCAGCAGGCCTTCCTTCTCGTAATAGCGCAGCGTGTCGATACCCACCCCGCTGGCCTTGGCGATTTCACCGATTTTCATGTGCACCTCGAATGACGCCCCGTAATCAGTGAAAACAGTATAAACCCTGGAGCAAGGACCAGAGTCAACCGTTACGGGCTTCCTAATCCACTGCAGTGCATTTACCTTCCCGGCAACGGATCAGCGCCTCTCGTTTGCTGGCCACGGTGGGCGTCAATTCCTGCATCCGGTCGCGGATCGCCTGCTGCCGCTCGGGGGTCAGGCCACGAATATAGGCTGCATCCGAATCGAACCAGAAACCGCGATAGCGTTCCATCTCGGCAACTGCCTTTTCTATTGCCGCCTTGTCACCCTCGCTTTCCAGGATCACCCGGTACGCCGCCACCATCACCCCGGTGCGGTTCTGGCCGGAACGGCAATGCACATACAGCGGCTTGGGTGCCTGTGCCGCCACGGCCAGAAACGTGGCCACGCGCTCGTCGGTCAGCCAGGGCGCCACGATCACCAGCGGCTCCCAGTCACGCACGCGGTAGTAGTGGATTTCGTGCTCCTCCAGTGTCGGCAGCCGGGTCTCCGCCAGCGTGGCGCGATCATCAGCCTGTTCCTCCAGATGCACGCTGGTCAGCGTGTCGCGGTCATCATTCAGCAATTCCAGATTGACGATGGTGCGGACGCCATTGCGAATCAGCCAGGCCGCTTCCGCCGTATCCGGCTTGGCACCGCGCCAGAGTGTGTTCCGGGTCGCCTCGCAGAAATTCTGGATCGGGGAATTCAGGTTCACTGCACAGGCATCCGGCGCAGCGCTGGTGAAATCGGCGCAGGCGGCGCCGGGCATCAGGAAGACAGGGAGTGCGCAGGCAGAAAACAAGCGTGCGAGCGTGCGAATATTCATGGACAGGTCCGGCAGAGGAATTGCGTGCAGATATAACCCAATGTCCGCCTGGCCGCCAGCGCCGCCCCCGCCCGGATACCATTTGGTTATTTAACCAAAACAGGGTAGTATTTGGTTAAATAACCAAAATCAGGCATTTCCTGCCCCCTCACAGTTGTGTATCCGGAGTACTGAATGAACGCCTTCCGCCTCAGCAGTCTGCTTTTCTGCGCCGTGCTTGCCGGTTGCAGTCAACCATCGGACCAGGCCATATCCGCGCCCAAATCAGCGATGACCGTTACCACTGCACAGGTCCAGCTGCAGACGATGCCGCAGGCGGCAGAAGCCCAGGGCCAGATCGCCCCCTGGCAGGAAGCCATCATCAGTGCCCGGGTGAGCGGACTCACGCTGACAGACTTGCAGGTTCAGGTGGGTGACCGGGTGAAGCGGGGCCAGATTCTGGCCCGGTTCGACGCACGCAGTGTCAACGCTGAACTGACCCAGGCCAGGGCCAATCTGGCCCAGGCCACCGCCAATGCCGTGCAGGCAGCCGCCAACCGCGACCGCACCCTGCGCATGCAGGGCAAGGGCGCCGTCAGCGAGCAGGAGCAGCAACTGGCCCAGACCCAGGCAGAAATGGCGGAAGCCCAGCGCCAGATGGCCGCTGCCCAAGTCACCACCCAGGAAATCCGCCTGCAGGATTGCGAAGTGCGCGCGGTGGACGACGGTGTGATCTCGGCCCGCAACGCCACTCTCGGCCAGGTTGCCCAGGCCGGTACTGAACTGTTCCGGCTGATCCGCCAGGAACGGCTGGAATGGCAGGCCGAACTCAATTCCCAGCAGATGGCGCGGGTGCAGCCCGGGCAATCTGTCGTGATCAACCTGCCCGGTGGCAACCAGGTCAGCGGCACCGTGCGCCAACTCGCCCCTTCCATGAACAACAATTCCCGTCTGGGGCTGGCCTATGTGGATCTGCAACCCGGCAGTGCGGCACGGGCCGGCATGTATGTCAGTGGCATGATTGATCTGGACCAGCGGGAGTCGTTGGTGGTGCCGGCAGAAGCGGTGGTGCTGCGTGACGGCCGCAGCTCGGTGTTCCGGATGGGCGACGACAAAAAGGTCATCCAGATTCCGGTGGAAACCGGCCGCCGTAACGGCACCATGATCGAAATCGCACAGGGCGTTGCGGTCGGTGACCAGATTGCCGTGCGCGGCGCAGGCTTCCTGGCCGATGGCGACCTGGTGGAACAGGTCGCAGACCGGGAACTGGGTGTGCAAGCGTCCAACCTGCCTGATTCCGAGGCCGTCCAATGAATCTGGCAACTTGGTCCATCCACAATCCCATTCCCAACATCCTGCTGTTTTTCTTCCTGACGCTGGCAGGTATCTGGGGATTCAACCAGCTCAACATCCAGAACTTTCCCGACATGGATTATCCGGCGGTTCTGGCCGTAGTCGAGCAGCCCGGTGCGGCCCCCGCACAGCTGGAAACGGAAGTGGCGCGCAAGATGGAAGACTCGATGGCGTCGCTGCCCGGCCTGCGTCATCTGCGCACCAACATTACCGATGGCCGGGTTGCCGTTACCGCCGAGTTCGTGCTTTCCAAATCACTGGCGGAAGCGCAGCTGGATGTGAAAGATGCGATCGACAAGATCCGCAGCCAGCTGCCCGCCAACGTGGAGGAGCCACAGGTCACCAAGATCAACGAAGGCCCCGGCGGCCCCATTCTGACCTACGCACTCTGGAATCCCGCCCTGGATGAAGAGGCCCTGTCCTGGTTTACGGACGACGTGGTGGCGCATGCGGTCATGTCGGTGCAGGGCGTCACCAATTTCTATCGCATCGGCGGTGTGACGCGGGAAGTGCAGGTGATGGTGGACCCGGTGCAGATGAGCGCACTGGGTGTGACGGCATCCGATATCTCGCGCGCACTTAAACAGGTGCAGCAGGAAGCGTCCGGCGGGCGCGGCGAGCTGGGCGGCGCCGAACAGGGCGTGCGCACAATCGCTACCGTAAAGCGGGCCCAGGATCTGGCTGCACTGCCCATTACGCTCACCGACGGCCGCTCCCTGCGCCTCGATCAGGTCGCCCAGGTGCACGACACCATCGCCGAACGCAAACAGGCGGTGCTCATCAATGGCACACCGGCAGTGGGATTCCAGATTTCCCGCGTCAAGGGCTACGACGAGAAGACCATCAATGCGCAGATGGATCGGGTGATGGCGGAACTGGAAAAAAACCATCCGGGGCTGGAGACCAAGCTGGTACGTTCGGTGGTGAAGACCACCATGAAGCAATATTCCGGCTCGATGCACATGCTGATCGAAGGCGCCATTCTGGCCGTCGTGGTGATCTGGTGGTTCCTGCGTGACTGGCGTGCCACCGTGCTGGGTGCTGCGGCGCTGCCACTGTCCATCATTCCTGCCTTTGGGGTGATGTACCTGGCAGACTTCTCGCTCAACACCATCACTTTGCTGGGCCTGGCTGTCGTGGTGGGCATCCTGGTCGACGATGCGGTAGTGGAAGTGGAGAACATCGCGCGCCATCTGCAGCAGGGCAAATCAGTGCGCGATGCCACCATTTCCGCGGTCAACGAAATTGCACTGGCCGTCATAGCGACAACCTTCACGCTGGTGGCCGTGTTCCTGCCCACGGCCGTCATGAGCGGTATCGCCGGGCTGGTGTTCAAGCAGTTCGGCTGGACCGTTGTGACAGCGGTCATCGCGTCGCTGCTGGTGGCACGTCTGGTAACGCCCATGATGGCAATCTGGATTTTGAAGGCCGGCCACCGCGAACCGCCGGAAGGCGTGCTGATGCGTACCTACCTGCGCAGCCTGCAATGGTGTCTGCGGCATCGCAAGACCACCGTGCTCGCCAGCATCCTGTTTTTTGCAGGCTCGCTGTCGATGATTCCGTTGATGCCCACCTCGTTCATTCCGGCAGAGGACAACGGATTTGTCGTCATTAACATGGAATTGCCGCCTGGCAGCAATCTGGAGGCAAGCCTGGCCACCGCCGACGAGATTACCCGGGTGCTGGAGGGCATTCCCGGCATCGAAACGGTATTTACCAGCATCGGCAACAAACCGGTGCTGCCCAACGTGCTCAGTGGCCCCGGCGAGCCGCGCAAAGGCTCCATCAGCCTGATACTGACCTCGGAAGACCGTCCTTCCCAACAGGAAATCGAACGCATGATCCGGCCACGGCTGCAGTCGATTGCCGGCGCCCGCCTTTCCATCGGCGCGGGTTTCACTGGAGAGAAAATGGAGATTCTGCTGGTCAGCCAGAATATCGCCGCACTGAAAAACACCGCCCATAATGTCGAACGCGAACTGCGCGCCCTGCCCCACTTCAGCGGCGTCCAGTCCACGGCCGCCCTGGAACAGGCCGAAGTCACCATCCGTCCCAACGCTGCCCTGGCCGCGGAACGGGGCGTCAGCACCCAGGCCATTGCCGACACCGTGCGGATCGCGCTGGCCGGTGATTTCGATATCGCCCTGTCCAAGCTGAATCTGGACAATCGCCAGCTGGATATCCGGGTTCAGGTACCGGTGGAACTGCGCCAGAACCTGGAAGCCATCGGCAATCTGCGCGTGCCGGGCCGCTACGGTCTGGTGCCCCTGGCCAGTATCGCCGAACTGTCCGTGGAAAGCGGGCCATCCCAGATCAACCGCTTCAACCGCCAGCGCCAGATCGCCATCACCATCGACCTGGGCGGCTATCCGCTGGGGGCAGCTGCCAAGGCGCGCGATTCACTGCACGCCGTTAAAACCATGCCGCCCAGCGTAAAACTGGTGGATGCCGGCGATGCCGAGTTCCTGGCAGAAATGGTGGAAAGTTTCGGTACCGCCCTCGTGTCCGGCGTATTGCTGATTTATGCCGTGCTGGTGCTGCTGTTCAAGGACTGGTTTCAGCCGATCACCATTCTGTCGGCGCTGCCCCTGTCCATTGGCGGAGCATTCATCGCCTTGCTGGTGGGCAACTTTGGCCTGAGCCTGCCCGCCTTCATCGGGCTGATCATGCTGATGGGCATCGTGACGAAGAACTCGATACTGCTGGTGGATTTTGCGGTGATTGCCCAGCGCGATCTGGGTCTGAGCATGCACGATGCATTGATTGATGCCTGCCGCAAACGTGCACGGCCGATCCTGATGACCACCGTGGCCATGATCGCAGGCCTGCTGCCGCTGGCGCTGGGTATCGGAGGGGATTCCTCGTTCCGCACACCAATGGCGGCTGCAGTAATCGGTGGACTGGTGACGTCCACCGCACTGAGCCTGCTGGTGGTGCCCGTGGTGTTTGTGTACATATCCCGCCTGCAACAATGGCTGACGTTCCGGGGAAAAAAGCATGAAACGCAGCTCCAGCACTGAAGACCTCGCGCCGGCCGGCGAAAATCCGGGAACACGGTCCGTGCGGCAGCGCATCGTAGATGCCGCACTGGAACTGGCGCAGACTGTTGGCGTGCAGGGAATGAGTCAGGCCCGTGTGGCTGCCGCCGCTGGCGTTCGCCAAAGCCATCTGACCTACTACTTCCCCACCCGCGCCGACCTGATCAAGGCCACGGTCTATGCCATCAGCGACCAGATGCTGGAAGTGACCAAGGCCGCTCTGAGCGCCACGGGCCTGGATATCGACCCGATTCAGGAAATGCGCAATTTCTGCATGAAAGAAGTGTGCGATCTGGGCAAGGCGCGGCTGCTGCTGTCGTTGATGGTGGTGGCCGAGGAAGAACCGTCGCTGCAGCAGTGGAACGATGAATTCCATCGCGAAACCATCGGCCAGTGGCTGGAGGTGTACCGCAATCTGGGCTTTGACGTGAACGAGGCGGATATCGAGCTGTTTCACGCCACGTTCGTTGGTGCCACGTTGCTGGGGGCACAGTGCGGTTCGGAAGATGCCTGGCAGCGAGCGGCCCGCGTTGCCGGGCAGGCATTTGACCGGTTGCTGCAGACCCGGAAGCCGGTGCCGCTACGCAAGGCACGCAGTGCGCGCTCACCTGGTACAAAAACGTAGCGGCCCGGTTTCAGCGTTAGTGTTCAAGCCCTTTGCTGACGGTGATGTCATATGCCCGCTGCTGGTACATCATCCGCATCAGCATTTGCATAAGATCTATTTCGGCACCCTGTGTGGTTTGTGGCACTTTGCACGTCATGGTTGGATTCTGTTTCTGATGAAACGTGCAGCCCCGGCGCTGCACCTGATCCATCACATGTACCTCGCCCAATAACGCCATTCCCTTGTCCATCAGGGCACTGTGTTCCGCCAACAGTTGTTTGCGTTCCGCTTCGCTGGTGGCACTTTCCATTTTTTTGATGGTGGCTTCCATGCTCATCAGATGTTGGTGTATTTCTTCCAACTGCTTCTGGGTTGCGGCGGGATCGATTGTTTGTTGCTCAGCACTTGCCACAACAGGGAATGCCAGAGCAGTAGCAAGACAAAAAGTGACGAGAGCTCTTTTCATGGGTCGTACTCCTTTACGTAGGATTGCGCAGGAAGTTGCCTGATCCAATCTACGCACGTTCAATATGTAAATCACATTACAAATATGTAATCTGGCAGATGGATTGCGTTAAGTTGACCTGCGTCAGAAATGCAGGCCGTAGTGACTCAGCAAATAACGTGCAACTGTCGTCAGATGCATCGGCTCCACAACAGCAATCAGTGGATCAGCGTGAAAAGCCACTTCGATGACGCTCCCCGCCTCTACGCCCCCTGCAAACCTGGCCGAAAAACGTAATCCACCTTTGTGTCTTACGCGTTGTGCAAGCAACGCTGGATAATAATTTACCGGTTTTTCCGCTTTAAGGGCGCCGCTGAAATCATAGAGGGCGACATCGATTGCCGGAGCAATCTGACAATCCCCGCTGCCACTGGATGCGCCTGGCTAGGCGTTAACGGGAATGACCACGACAAAGCATGTGCGGCCGTACGCCGATGTGGCGCTGACTCTGCCGTGGTGGGCTTCGATGATTGAACGTGTAATGGCCAGCCCCAACCCCAACCCAGCTCCATCGTCACCGCGCGAGCGCGAGGCATCAGCACGATAAAAGCGGTCGAAGACGCGTTCCAGCTGTGCGGGAGTAATCGTGTCGCCTTCATTGGTGATGCTGATACGCACATCACCCGACTCAGACGAGATATTCACGTCGATCGCAGACCCCACCGCGCCATGCCGAATTGCGTTGGAAATCAGGTTGCTCAGCGCACGCCGGATCATCAGCGGATCACCTCGCAATTCCGCTGTTCCAGTTGTTTGCAACCGAACCTGCTTTTCCGCCGCGACCGCATCATAAAATTCAAATAGAGCGTTAACCTCATCGCCAACGTTGACCTGTTGGCGACTTGGAATCATCAGGCCGTTGTCTGCCTTGGCCAGGAACAGCATGTCAGAAATGATCCGTGCCAATCGCTCGTATTCTTCGAGATTGGAATAGAGAATTTCGCGGTACTGATCTGCCGTACGGGACTGGGATAGCGACACCTGGGTCTGCGTCATCAGGGTATTGACCGGCGTCCTCAGCTCATGGGCAATATCCGACGCATAATCAGACAGGCGATGCAGCGAGGCTTCCAGCCGGTCGAGCATGTCGTTAAAGGAAATTGCCAACGAGTGCAACTCGCTCGGCAACAAGTCCAGCTGTAAACGGTCATCAAGGCGTTGGGCCGAAATCCCCTCGGCGACACGCGCCATGGTACTCACCGGCATCAAGCCGCGGCGAGTGACAATCCAGCCAAGACAACCCATCAGAACAAGACCCGCCAGCCCAACCAGCATGAGCTGCAATTTGAACATAGCCATAAACGCAATGTGTTGTTGTTCATCCACAGCGATGGCAACCGTGAAGCGGGTTTTTGTACCGGGCGATTCCGGCAGAAGGACAACAATCCCACGATACTTGTGCCCATCATCCTGCCAGGAACGGAGATTCAAGGATTCACGGACTCCGTAGTTCACGGGATTTTGAAGGTATCGGGCAATAAATCCGGCGTGCTCAGTGCGAAAAATGACTGTTTCGCCTACAGCCACCAGGACAACCAGTTCATGATGCCCCACCAGCGAGTCTTTTAATTTGAGAGTGATACTCTCGTGACTGCTTTGGCTTTCCGTCGCCAGAATATTCTGGATCAACTCCAGTTTTCCCCTCACCGCCACCCGGTCCTGCTCGTCAAAATGATGATGCACCGATGCAATGATCAAGTAACCCATTGCCAGCAGCACCACCAGCGTAGATCCTCCCAGCAACAGGCTGATGCGTCGGGTAATGGAGCGGGAACGCAGCATCATGTTTTTTTCTCTTCCAGCACATACCCCATACCGCGCACAGTGTGAATGAGCTTTTGGCCAAATTCATCATCCACCTTGGATCGCAAACGGCGCATCGCAACTTCCACCACATTGGTATCGCTGTCGAAATTCATATCCCATACCTGCGAGGCGATCAGCGAGCGAGGCAAGACCTCGCCATGCCGTCGCATCAGCAATTCAAGCAAGCCAAATTCCTTGGCCGTCAGATCAATCCGCCGACCACCGCGTGTGGCGCGACGCCGAAGCAAATCGAGTTCCAGATCGGCCACGCTCAGTGTTTTTGCGTCGATACCGCCTCTGCCGCGTCGCAAGATGGTACGCACCCTTGCCAGCAATTCCGCGAAGGAGAAAGGCTTCACCAGGTAATCGTCAGCCCCCATCTCCAGACCTTTGACACGATCGTCCACCTGATCGCGTGCTGTCAGGAACAGAACCGGCATCTGCAAGCCGTGCTTGCGAATGGATTGAAGTACTTCCCACCCATTCAGACCAGGGAGCATCACATCCAGGATCACCAGGTCGTATTCATTCTGCAACGCACGATGCAGTCCGTCGTTACCATTCTGCACCAGTTCGATAACGAAGCCAGCCTCGCTCAAACCCTGGCGAAGGTACTCGCCCGTTTTGGGTTCATCCTCAACGATCAAGATTTTCAAGCCTGCTCTCCACCCGTTCGAACTCAGAATAGTTTGACGAATTTATAGGCGCGATTGACCAGATAACAAAAATGTAATCCACATGACAGCCTGGCGACTGTATCGGTGCTTCAGAATAGTTCTACCAAAATCTGCGACTCGTCGCGAGGAACCTATGCAGCATCAAATCCATCGCTGCTCCTGGAGCATTCTGCTGCCCTGCCTGCTGACAATGTTCTCCGGGATCGCCACGCCGCAACCAGCAGAAGACTCAGCCAATCTGGCACTACCCGCTCAATTGTCCTACACCTCAGCGCTGAGCGGGTACCAGGTCTACATTGACGAACCCGTACAGCCCTGGCGCGAAGCCAATGATCTGGTTGGTTGCATCGGGGGCTGGCGTGCCTATGCCAGGGAGATCAGGACCGGGAAATCTGCC